>JAYTUF010000093.1:0-2844 GCA_043744755.1 Anatilimnocola sp. | reverse complement strand
TGGGCGGCGGCGTGGGCATTGCCACAGCAGCGATCATTTTCTTGTTGCTCTGGCTCTTGCTGACTTGGGGCGGCGGCGCCGGTTTTGGCGGCGGGTTGGCTGGAGGCGGCGGACACGGAACCGGCCAAGGAAGCGGAGACGGTTCCGGTTCGGGTGCCGGTTCCGGTTCAGGACGTGGCGGCGGCAGCGGCAGTGGGACCGGCGGTGGAGCGGGGACCGCCAGCAGCGCGGCGTCGAATTCGGCGAAGAGTGCGGGCGGCAATCAGTCTGGCGGCAACGCCGGTCAATCAACCACTGGAACCTCCGGCGCTGCGGGAGATGGCGCGGGTACGGACGACACCACCGCCCAGGACATGACCCTCGATCCTTCAGCGCCCCCGCGGAGTGCTTTTCAACGCTTCAAGCCGCCGGTGCAAACCACCCAGTCCGGCGGTTCGGCCGGCAGCGGCGACGGCGGCTTTCTGAGTGGCGGCGGCGGCGGTTCCGATGGCAGCGACTTTTTCGGCACGCGAGCCCGTGGCAGCAAGTTCATCTACATCATCGACTGTTCCAGCAGCATGGGGGGCGATAAGTTCGCCAAGGCGAAGGAAGAGCTCATCGCCTCGCTAAAACGCTTGAAGCCTCAGCACAGCGCCTACGTCTACTTTTTCTCCAGCTCGTCATATCCCATGTTCTCGCCGGCCGTGGCTGAACAGAAGTTGCTGAAGTGTACGAAAGAAAACGTGAAGAAAATGGAAGACTGGATCAATCAGTTTCCCTGTGGCGGCGGCACCGACCCGCGGCAATCGGTCCTCGACTCACTCGATCTCAAGTCGGATGCAATATTCTTTTTGACGGATGGCGGCTTCGATCCCAGCGTCGCCGACGATGTGCGCAACAAGAATCAAAAGAAGACCTGCATCAACACGATTTGTTTCGTCGATGCCTACGGTGAGCCGGTGATGAAGCAAATCGCCAGTGAAAACCGCGGCGATTACCGCTTCGTTCCTTAGCTGCAGCGAACGGAAGAACCTCTATGTCCAGACGCGGCCGCGGCGGCACTCCGATCTCGCTGTTTTCCTTTCAGGATATTATCACCTCGGTGACGGGGATTATGATCCTGATCACGCTCATCCTTGCGCTGGAGGTGATTCAAAAGCGCGACGGCTCGCCGGACAATCGCACCCGGCAAATCACCGCCGAGCTCCAGGCGGCCGTCCAGCAAGCGGTGACGATTCAGGCGACCGTGGCCGCGACGCAGGCCGAGATCAACAAAACGCGGGTGGACTTATCGGCCAGCGAAACCAACCTGCTCGCGACGGTCAAGGTTGACCAGCAGCAGGTTTCCCGCAAGCTGCAAGACTTGGCCGATCTGAATAAGCTGCTGGCCGTCGAACTGGCGGCGAGCAATCGGCAGGTGCAAGCCGCCGCCGACGCCAGCCAGGCGATCGAGCAAGAGAAGATCTCCCGGGCCAGCGATGCGGTCACGCTAGAAACAATCAATAAGACCGTGCAGGAAAAACTGACCGAGTTGAAGAAGCTGCGGGAAGCGAATCGCGTGATCTTCAACCTCACGCAGTCGGGTCCCAAGACGCCCTGGCTCGTGGAACTTGGCGCCGACAAAATCCTCGCGGCCGAAACGGGGAAGCGCGGACCAGCCCAGAACTTCGCCACACCAGCCGCTTTTGTCACCTGGGCTCGCAAGCGGAATCGGGCCAGCGAATATTTCGTACTGCTCGTCAAGCCTGCCACCATCGCGCAGTTTGAGGTCGTGCGGCTTGCGCTGGAAAAGGCGAATTTTGAGGTCGGCTTCGATCTGCTCAAAGCCGATCAGACGGCCATCGATCCGCAATTGGGAGCGGCCTCGCCATGAGACGCAAGAACGGATCCTCCGATAGCCTCGACCTGCTCCTCGATACAATCTGCAACACGTTCGGCGGCGTGCTGTTCATCGCGATGCTGGTGATCATTCTGCTCAACATGTCGGGGAAGAAAGCAGCCTCAGTTCCCGCCGCGGAGGAAGCTCGTGCGAAAATGGCCGCGGCGCAGTCCGCGTTGACGCAAGCGCAGTCGGAACTCGATCGGCTGCGGCGGGCCAGTGCCGAACAGGCGAAGCTCGTCACGCAGTTTGCCGATCCCCGGATTAAGTCGCTCCTCACCGACGTCACTTCCTCGCAATCGGTAGCGACTGCCACCGCGGCGACCAATGCCGCCAACTTGCAATCCGCCGCGGAGAAGCAAGACACCATCAATCAAATTGCCAGCGATCTCGCCGCCCTCGAAGCAGCACTAGCCCATGCCCAGAAACAACTCGCGGCCGTCGAGTCGCAGCTCAAACAAGAGCGCGAACTCCGCACCCGCACCGTCAACCTGCCGAAGCAAAAGCAAACGACCAAGGACCAGGTTGCCTTCTTGCTGCAGGGGGGCAAGCTGTACGGCTACATGCGGATCGGCGCCTCGGGAAACCCCGAACAGGATGGCCGCGACACCAGGATCATCACGGTCGGCAAGGAAACCTTCTTGGAACCCCTCGCGGGGGGCGGCGCGAATGTGAATCCCGCCGGTGACACGAGCGGCGCCATCCGGCAGAAGTTCCAAGGCTGGGATCCCGCCCGGCACTTCATCGCGGTGGCCGTCTGGCCCGATTCCTTCGAGCATTTTTCCGCCGTGCGGCAAGTGCTGGTCGAACGAGGCTTTGAGTACCAACTCCTCCCCTTGCCCGATGGTTCGCGAGTTCCAATTACGGATGCCCCCGTCAACCGACTAGTTCAATGAGATCTAGGTATGCACTTGACGCCACCGCGTCTACAGGTTGTGGTGGTCGCGACGTTGTCACGTTATGCAAAATCACCGCGATTTGAAGCG
>JAYTUF010000092.1:0-11195 GCA_043744755.1 Anatilimnocola sp. | reverse complement strand
TTGATCAGACGACCGCCCTTTTCGGTCTTCAAGCCAGAATAGGCGGGCGGGTGAATCGTCGAAATCAAATCGTTCAGCTTCGGCGGTTGCACAACGAGCAAGTCTTGCCAGGGGAGCGAATCGTCATCGCCGCCCGTCACGCGGTAGCGAAAACCTTGCAGCACTTGTTCCACGCGGAAGACGAGCTTGTCTCCCCGCTGCTGCAATAGATGTCTCTCGTTGCGGCGGGCCGGTTGCTCGAACTGCAAGGTGATCGCCGCATCGGCGGGCAAGCGGCCGTTACGATCGATCACATGTACTTCAAAACTCTCGCCCAGCGCGACGGCTGTCGGAGCCGCAACCAATTCCAACCGATGTCGCGGCGGCCAGACGGGACCACCGACGGGCCATGCCATGCGGACCGCTGCCCGACCGAAGTTGGTGGGTTGCCAGATGAGCAATCCTAAAGCAATGACTAACAGTGCCGCACAAACAGCAATCGCTCGATTGCGCGTACGTGAATCAATCGAACTCTCCAGCGGCAGATCAGCGGCAATGGATTCGGCCTCCGCGACGACCGCATACCGCAGTTCCAACGAACCCTCGCGCGGGTCATCTGTCCCTTGCTGCAGAAATGCCATCGCCGACGACAGTCGCTCGCCCAGCCGCGGGTGAAGCATTTCCAGCCGCCGGGCAATTTGCACATTGCTGAACGAACCGCGCCACCAAGGAACGAGCCAGCGACGGACCGACCAGACGACCACGGCAATCACGCCCGCCGAAAGCAACACTCGCAGCGGCCAGGCCCGCAGTCGCAACGCGGCGTCGATACTCCCCGCCGCAAGGGCCGCCGCCAGCGACGCGCCGACGGTCCAGCCCCAAGCCTGCCAAGTTTGGACCTGGCTCACTTGCCGGCGGATCGCGGCGATGCGCTGTTGAAGGTTGGGCATGAGGGCTGAGGAATCGGGAAGTCAGGATTCAGAAATCGGGAAGTCAGTGGTCAGGATCTTCATCTTAGGTCACCCGCACGCCCCGTTCCACGTGACAATCGCGCCGAGCGTTGCTATTCTGGCCACCTATGAATAAGAACTCCCCCGCGCCTGCGTCCGCTGAAATCATTGCCATTCGCAATTACAACGCCCGGATGGGGCTGGTGTTGTTTGTGTTCTATCTGGCAGCCTACATCGGCTTTGTCGTGCTGGCCGCCGTTTCGCCGACGATCATGGGGCGAACCTCGCTGGGCGGCGTGAACGTCGCCGTACTGTATGGCTTTGGTCTCATCCTGGGCGCTTTCATCGTCTCCATCATCTACATGCTTCTCTGCCGCAATCCACCGATTAATTCGTAGTCATCTTCAACGCAATCGCGAAACGCAAGCAAATAGTCTTCCTATCTCCCCCTCTCCCGATCTCCCCCTCTCCCCCTCGTCTTCATGCTCCACGAAACGTCCTACTCCGCCATCGCCGTCTTCGGCTTTTTCGTCGCCATTGTGCTGGCCATCAGTTTTTATCTCGGCTCGAAGGCGAAATCGGCGCAAGGATATTACGCCGCGCATGGCCAGATCCCCTGGTTCGTGAACGGCGTCGCGTTTGCCGGCGATTATCTCTCCGCCGCGTCGTTCCTTGGCATCTGCGGGATGATCGCCTTCTATGGGTATGACGGGTTTCTCTACTCGATTGGTTTCCTCGCCGGCTGGATTGTGGCGCTGCTCGTCATTGCGGAGCCGCTCAAGCGCCTCGGCAAGTTCACCTTCGCCGATGCGCTCGACGCTCGGTTCCATAGCAAAGGGATCAAATTGGCGGCCGCCATCAGCACGCTGGTCGTGAGCGTTTTCTACCTGATTCCGCAAATGGTTGGCGCTGGCGCGCTCATCCAGCCGCTGCTCGGGGTCAACAGTCACGCCGTAGGAGTGATCGGCGTGGGTATCGTGGTGGTGCTGATTGTAGTGACGGCGGGCATGGTCTCCACGACCTGGGTGCAGTTCATCAAAGGGGCACTCCTCGTGCTGTTTTGCACGATCTTGACGGCGATGATCCTGCGTCAGGGGCTCACGACCTCACTCAAGCGCAAGGATGGCAGGCTGATTCAAGAGCAATACGCCTCGGCCCGGCTGTCCGATTTTGAAGCCGCTAACGGCAGCCGGTTTGAAATCCTGCCGCGGACCGCCGACTGGACCAGCCCTAAGGCTCAGGATTTTTACCTCGTAAAGTACCCCGATGGCCGCGTGCGGGTCTGGCACAAGGTTAAAGGCACGACGGTTGAGGAAGCACACGAAGTGCAATCGGCCCAAAAGATCAAGGGAGCCGATAACATCACCAGGCTCTATGTGAACGGCGTGCTCCGCGAGCGCGGCAAGCCCGAGACCGATTTTCTTCCCGTGGGGCGGGTGGTCAGCTTGCCCAGCGATATGAAGGACGAAGCACCCCTCGGTCCCTTGCAGTACCTGGCGACGATTCAAAAGAGCAAGATTGAAGTCTGGTCAACGCTCAAACTTAAGGACGCCGCGGGCCTGGAGACGGCCATCTATTATCCCACAATCAAAGAGGGCAGCGACCTGATGCTGCCCGGCGCCAATCCGTTGTTCGCCGGCGTCCGCAGCCCCAAGTGGCAGGACAAGCTCAACTTTTATTCGCTGATGCTCGCCCTGTTCTGCGGCACGGCTTCGCTGCCGCACATTTTGATTCGCTACTACACGGTGAAAGACGAATCCGCAGCGCGGAAGAGCACCGTGGTGGGTATCGCCAGCATCGGCTTCTTCTACATCCTCACGCTTTACCTGGGCTTCGGGGCCATGACCAGCGGCGTGCTCGATCCGACGAACAGCAACCTGGCTGCGCCGCTGCTGGCCCGCAGCTTCGGCGAACTCCCCTTCGCGATCATCTCCGCCATCGCCTTCACCACGGTCCTCGGCACGGTGAGTGGCTTGATTCTCGCCGCGAGCGGGGCGGTCGCTCACGATCTGCTCGAAAACTTCTTCAAGTGGAAGATGACCGACCACGAAAAGGTCCGCGCCGGCAAGCTCGCCGCCGTCGTTGTCGGCGCGATCGCGATGGTCCTGGGCATTCTGTTCGAGAAGTTCAACGTCACCTTTCTCGTCGGCTGGGCCTTCAACATCGCCGCCTCCGCCAATTTGCCCGCCCTCATCATGCTCCTCTTTTGGCAACGGACCACCAAGCAGGGCATCACCGCCGCGATCCTGGTCGGCATGATCAGCTCCCTGGGCTGGGTGCTGCTGAGCGGGGAAGCTTTTAAAGATCTCTACGGCCTGAAAGCCGAACAGGCCCTCGTCCCTTTCAGCCAACCGGCAATCGTGACCGTGCCGCTGGGCTTCCTCGTGCTGATTGTGGTCTCGCTGCTGACGAAACCGCAGGAAGAAATTGCGGAAAAGTAATGAGCGCTGGACCAGACGTGTCAAGGTTCGAGCATCTAATAGGATCACGCCGATCATTGACAAACTGGTGGAAGCAACCCGCGCGGTGATCTCAATTTCGCCGCGTTCGCTTGCGACGCGCTCCACGTGGAGCAACGACCTTCGCGTGATCTCTCACGTTCGTTACAAAGTGGTAATATCACCCGATAGAGTTGTTATCAAGATACTGGTGATAACGGCGATGATAACCGTTATACGTTGAAGTAAGTTATTAATTAGTAACTGCTTAAGACGATTGGACGTGGATCGAAAATCGTGCTGAAATCGTTATCAGCGGTGCTGGAGATGGCGGGACCGTTTTGCAGCTCGGCCCCTCACCCCGGCCCTCTCCCCGGAGTACCAAGGAGAGGGAGTAAGGGGGGATTCAGGGCGCTAAAAACTGCTCATTGATGAAGCGGGCGGTGGCATCCCAGCGGTCGGCGGCGGCGGCGAAATCGACCTGCATCGCTTTGACCGTTTTGGGGGTTTGCACGCGGGGTTTCAGTTGGACCTGGTCGCTGAGCGGGATCTGGGCGCTCGGGCCCTTGGCCAGGGCTGTTTCGACCTCGGCGGTGAGGAGGTAATCGACCAGCTTTCTGGCTTCCGCGGCGTGAGGGCAGCCTTTGATGATGGCGAGAGTATTGGGAATGAAGAGGGTGCCGAGTTGATCGTCATTGCGGTCGGGATAGACGATCTTCACCGGGCTCCCTTTCTCAACTTCGATGATCGCGTCATCGGTATCGGTCAGGCCGAAGGCGAAACTGCCCGCGGCGACTGCTTCGGCCACCTGCTTGTTGCCGCCGAGGACCTTCACTTCGTTCTTGCGCAAGGAAAGAAAGAAGGCTTTGGCTTGTTCATCGCCCAGCGCGACAAACAGACAGGCGGCGTGGGAGGCAGTCGTGCCGAACAGTGGCTTGGCGATGGCAGTGCGGGCTTTGTAGCGCGGGTTGGCCAGGTCGTGAATTGACGTCGGCATGTTTTCGCTATCAACCACCTTGGTATTCACAATCAAGACGCGAGCGCGGGCAGCAAAACCATGCCAGGTGCCATTCGGAGAGCGGAATAGCTCTGGATAATGTTTGGCCTGCGGCGAGCGATAGACTTCGAGCAAACCCTTCTCTTCGAGTCGCAAGGTATTGAGGATTTCGTTGTTCCAAAAGACATCGCACCGCGGGCGCGCGGCTTCGCTGATGATCGCTTGCGTCAGGCCGACGGTCTTGGTGCTTTCCAGATCGTACTTGGCCAGCGTTTTAATTTTGGTTTGCTTGGTGAACTCGTTCAGGATCGGTTCCGAGAATTCACGGTCGAGCGCGGCATAGACGACGACCTCGGGCGGGCGATCGCAGCCGGTGAAAATGAATGCGAGGAGCAGCAGTAGCAGACCAACCTTGCAGAACTTAGTCACGGCAGTTTGCCCCAGATGCCTTCGAGCAGCCGAAAAGTTTCTTCGTCGTGTCTCTTCAATTCGCCGCTGACAAAGGGAAAGAAGTCGTTGGTGCCCAAGTAACATTCGGTCATTTCGGCGAAGAACTCTTTGTGGTTGGTGAGGGCATAGTGCTTCGACTCACGGCCGGTGACGAGCAGGGCTTTGTCATACAGGCCGGCCTTCTTCACTCGCTCATAGGCCTCCATGATGGCCGGGTGTTCAAAGGAAAGGACCTGATCGTGATAGGCATGGGCCAGTTCGTGCAGCAGCACAAACGGCTGCTGCGATTGATGGCGGCGGTCGAGAAAATTCTTGGCCCGCGGGATATGCACTACCTTGGTGCATTCCGGCGGATGGCCATGATCCTTGAGCCAACCGGCCGACGGATGATACTGGGCCTGCACCAGCGTTTCGTTATGCACATCGAGGCGGATCACGATCTTTTGCAAGTCGGCGATCCGTTCGGGGACGATTCGCGTCTTCAATTCGTAAAGCTGATTCGCGACGACCCGCAGCGTGTTTGTTTTCAACTCGCGATTGTCATCCTTGTCGAACAGCTCATCAACCTGTACGGTCCAGCCTTCGATTTGTTCGAGGCGATGCGTGCCGGCGGGAGTTTTGAGGGGAGAACCCGGTTTCGCGTCCTCGCCCGCTTCGGCCGCGAGAATTGCCGTGGAAGCAGACAAGAAGGTGAAGTTCAAAATTACCCAACGAGACGCGTACATTCAGTTATCTTCCTGTTTGGTTGACACACGCTGGAGCAGATCGTCGAACGTCCAATGCACACGGCAGGCGCCGGATTTCGAAACAGCCGCCACCATGGGAGGCGAAAACTTGGCAATCATTTTAAGCATGTCAGGAATGGCAGAAACGAGGGCTTGCGCCATTTCTGTTCCAGTAAAATTGCCTGAAGTGAGAATGAACGAATGCGTGCCCGATTGCAACAGGCCCACGATCTCCAAATGGTTATGCCGCAGGTTTTTGTCCTTGGAGAGGATGACCCAACCGCGCCGACCCACCTCGGCCAGCCAATCGACGTCCGGTGTATTGTCGGCAAAGTGATCGGTCTTGAGTTCGACGTGCAAGCCGGCTGAGCGGAGCGCGCTCGGCACGACGATCAGCCCGAGACACTTGTCGATGAAAAACACACGCTCGGAAATAAACGTCGGTTCAGGCTGCGGCGGGGACTCGGAGCTCGCAGCGGATCCCTTCTTCGATTTCGAGCCGCGTGCAGCCATAGTCGAGCGCCAATTCTTCGATGGACTCTCCCGCCTTGTATCTTTCGGCAATCACGGACGTGGCAACCTGAGCCTGTCGCAGCATGAGCCGGCCGAAAGCAAAGCGGGGGTCGATGCAGACGGTGAGCGGCGCGGTCTCGTCGTTGGGGCGAGTGAACGGATAGATGCGGGCGACGATTTTATCTTCCCAATCCAAGCGCGCGAGGTGGGCGGACACTACTTCGCGCATCACCAATTGGCCGTCCGCCGAGGCTTCTAGCAATTGGCCGAGACGCTCGACGAAGAGGTTGACGCCATCAGTCTGAAATTCCTGCCTGAGCAGCGGACGATCCCAACCAAAGGATTCCGCGACATAACGAAGCGCTTTGCGAATGATCGACAGCGTCACGCCATGCTCAACTCGCAGGGCGCGTAACACATGAGCTTCGGCTAGGTTAAAGAACGACAACAGCGGCACACTCGGCCGTGGCAAGTCGATCACGCGCAGAAAACGCCGTTTCCGCCCCGACTGCGACGTGTAACTTGTCCCCATCACCCAGGCGCGAAGCGTCGCTGCCGGAATGCATAAATAGTGAGCTGCCTCGCGGACGTTGTAGGCGGGCACATCGCGCGGATCACGGATCGTCGCAATCTGGCGAATCGAAATGTTGTTTTTGGCCATCGTTTCAACCTTGGGATCTACAGTTTCGTCCGAACACCCAGTTTAGGCGAAGGTCCGGGTGATTCGCCAGTGTGTCTGACGGCCATCGTTGTTCACGCTCCCCATTGCTGATAAATTATCAATCGCCAGGTTCGTCTTTTCTATTCACATTTCAGCGACTCGTAGCGGCGGCTGCGATTGGTTTGGGGTCGGGAGTCTTTGGCGACGAGCGGATTTGCAAGTAGCAGAGTCGTTACTCGCCAAAGACTCTCGACCCCTGCTGGTTTAGAGCTGCGGCGTGAGGGGATTTCATGGGTCGTGCGAAGAAAAAACATCCGGCGATTGGCATTGATCTGGGGACGACGTTTTCCGTCATCTCGTTGCTCGACGACCTGGGCCGGCCGCAAACGCTGAGCAACAGCGAGGGTGACAAAATCACCCCTAGCGTCGTGTTTTTCGAGGGAGAGAACATCGTCGTTGGCAAGGAAGCGGCCAAAGCGCTCGCCACGGATGCCGATCAGGTGGCCGATTGTGCCAAGCGCGACTTGGGACAGCGGTTCTATCACAAGCTGCTGGGCGGGCGACACTATCCGCCGGAAGCGGTGCAGGCTTGGGTGCTGAATAAGTTGCGTCATGATGCCGAGCGGCAGATCGGGCCGTTTCACAAGGCCGTCGTCACGGTGCCCGCTTATTTTGACGAAGTCCGCCGCAAAGCCACGCAGGACGCGGGATACATCGCGGGCCTGGAGGTGATGGACATCATCAACGAGCCGACGGCGGCCGCGGTCGCGTTTGGTTATCAACAGGGCTTCATGAACCCGAACCAGCCCGATCAGGATCGCAAAAAGATCCTGGTCTACGATCTGGGGGGCGGCACGTTCGATGTGACGGTCATGGAAATCGGCGGCCGGGAGTTCACCGCTTTGGCCACCGATGGCGATGTGCAACTGGGCGGCAAGGATTGGGATCAAAGGCTCGTCGATTACGTGGCCGAAGAGTTCATCCGCAAGCATGGTCTTGATCCGCGAGAGGACGCCAACTCGCTGGGTCGTCTCGGGCGTGAATGCGAGGATGCGAAGCGCACGCTTTCCGCCCGGCAGAAGGCCAGCATCGCCTGCGATTTTCAAGGGCAGGCGATGCGGGTGGAAATGACGCGGCAGACTTTTCAGGAAATCACGCAGGACCTGCTCGACCGGACCGCCTT
Source organism: Anatilimnocola sp. (assembly GCA_043744755.1). Taxonomy (GTDB): domain Bacteria; phylum Planctomycetota; class Planctomycetia; order Pirellulales; family Pirellulaceae; genus Anatilimnocola. The sequence goes on along the minus strand of JAYTUF010000092.1, from coordinate 3,299 downwards.
CACCACTCGGCAAACTTTGCAGGCGGCCGGCTTGGACTGGAAGGACATCGACCGCGTGCTGCTCGTCGGCGGCAGCAGCCGGATGCCGGGCGTGGTGCAGAAGCTGAAAGAACTCAGTGGTAAAGAACCCGATTGCAGTGTTTCGCCCGATGAAGCGATTGCCCACGGGGCCGCGCTACATGCCGGGATTTTGCTGGCTTATCACGAAGGGAAGTCGCCCTCCTTTCACATTCGCAATGTGAACTCGCACAGCCTGGGAGTGGTGGCGATGGATATCAAGACCAAGCGGCCCCGCAATGCGATCCTGGTGCCGCGGAATACTCCGCTGCCGGTCGTCGCCCGCCGGGTGTTCAAGACGCAAAAGCAGGGGCAGAAGTCGATTTTGGTGCAGATTGTCGAAGGGGAGAGCCTGTCGCCCGACGATTGCTCGGCGCTCGGCAAGTGCTCGGTCCGCGATCTGCCGGCAGCACTTCCGGCCCAAACGCCGATCGAGGTTCGCTTCCGCTATGAAGAGAATGGCCGCTTGACCGTGACGGTGAAAGTGGAAGGGACCGACAACAAGCTGCGGCACGAACTGACCCGCGAGAACACGCTGACGCAGGAGCAACTCGATAGCTGGCGGAAGTACGTCTCCGGCCTCGGCCCCGCGGCGGAACCCGAGCCGACGAACCTGTCGGGCGTCGCCCTGCAGGTGCAACTGCCGCTCAAGTCCTTGGCCGAGACGCTCGATATCTCGCCCGAAGCCGACGAGCGGGTGACGGACAAGCCGTCACCCGAGTTATCTCCTGATCCGAATTCAGCATCGGCGATTCGGAAGCGGTGGAGTTGAGGAGGGGGTCGCGCTTGCCGAAAATCTCGCCATTCACTTGCCAAGGAAACGCGCAACCGTTTGTCAAACTTCGCCGCCTGGTGCGTCCAGGACAAGTGCGACATCGAGTCCTTTCCGATATTTGCCAAATTGTTCTCGGAATCTAGTTAACCGCCGCCCGCCGTTTGTCGTTCTAAAAAGAGACGGCACTTGTCGCAAGTTGGGAACACCCGCAACATTCGCCGGGTTGGTGGCGGCGGCGAGCAACGACCTCAAAAGCATTGCTGGCAATCGGCTTAAGACAGATTCGAGGAAATCCGGACAGATTCGGCATCGCACTTGCATTCTGAGGAGAGCAGATTCGGCTAACTCCCGGAAAACGACTCTCCTGCTCGAAGGAGCAACGCCATGATCAAGCCAACCTCGAACAATGCTGCTTCCAAAACGGCCACTGCTCCTCAGACCGCCGCCGCCCGCGCCGCCATCGCCGTGCATGTAACCGAAGTCGAATACGACACGACCAACCCGGCCTGGGTCAGCTTCGACGAGCAGATGACGGCTCAACTCGATAGCCTGGAACAACACTTCCATTCGCTCGCCACACCTCTCTCGCTGGCGAAGAACCCGGGCGACAAGAGCCGGCGCTAAGCACGCAAACTTCAGTGGAAAATTCCTCGCCGTCCCATCCCCCCTCGCGATCCCCCGCCGATAACCGTTATCGCAAGCTTTTCGCCCGCCATCCCGCCGCTTCCAAGCCCCTGCCGGGCAACACTTTATCGAAATCTTATCAGCACTTGATAACGATTTCGTGAACACATCTGATAATAGCTAAACCGGGTGATGTGTCGTCTTTCGCTCCTCCCCTCGGGCTCCCTCGCCCCGGTACTCGCGGTACTCCGCTGAGTAACAGGCAAAGGGTTGGAGCGAGGGGCCGAAACTGATAACCCCCCCTCCGCTACCACCCGCCCGCAAATTGCCAAAGATAACTGCATACATTTTACACATGTCGTGATTAGTTGTCAAGCATTGTCTAACCTTAATGCTTAGCGTGACGGTGGCCAAAGCCAGTGCCGACCTGCTGAACTACCCCGCTATTCTGACGACTGCCCAACGCCTATTCTGGCAGGGCGTTGTCCCAGCAGGGCCACGCACTTTTGCAATCGAGGGGAGTGTTACCACCCCAGCCTGAAGCGCCAGCGAAGGAATTGCCGGGCGTTTCTTCGCTGGCGCTTCAGGCTTGTAGGCCACGTACGGAAAAGTGCGGCGCTCATGAACGCGGTCGAAATTGAAGAAGCCGTTTCCACGCTCGCCGCAGCGGCCTTCGATGCGGCCACGTTTCCGTATGCCTTTCTGGAAGCCTTCGGCAACAAGGAAACAACCCTCAAGCGGCTGAAGAGTGGCAACTCCAACCAATCGGATCTCCCCGGCGGCATCCTGCAGCGGAGCAATATCCATATCAAGGTTTGCCCAGCGGGCGAGGTCCATGCGACCCTCACCGCGCTCCGCGAGAGTCCGGCGACAGTCCGCCACAAAGCGAAGTTCATTCTCGCCACGGACGGCCAGGAATTTCAGGCGGAAAGCCTGGCCGACAACGAGCCGCCGCTGGTCTGCACCTTCACGGAATTCGCGGACCACTTTGGCTACTTCCTGCCTCTCGCGGGCATCACCACCGTCCAGCAGATTCGCGAGAACGCGTTCGATATCAAAGCGACGGGGCGGCTCAATCGGCTGTATGTCGAACTGCTGCGAGAGAATCCGGATTGGGACACCGGCGCCCGCCGTGAGGACCTGAACCACTTCTTCGCGCGGCTCATCTTCTGCTTTTTCGCCGAAGATACGAACATCTTCCTCGGCACGCGGCTGTTCACATCCACCATCGAACAGATGACCGCCCGCGATGCTTCCGATACGCACCTGGTGCTTTCCGAATTGTTCCGCGCCATGAACACCAAAATCGAGCGGCGGGGTTTAACCCCGCCACTCCCCGGCGATAACGAGCGGCGGGGTTTAACCCCGCCGCTCCCCAACTGGGCGCAGCAATTCCCCTACGTCAACGGCAACCTCTTCGCGGGCAACACGGACACGCCCCGCTTCAGCAAGAGCGCCCGCAACTACCTGCTGCACGTCGGCAATCTCGATTGGACGAAGATCAATCCGGATATTTTTGGCTCCATGATCCAAGCCGTGGCCGACGACGAAGAGCGGGGCGCGCTTGGCATGCACTACACCAGCGTGCCGAACATTCTCAAGGTGCTCAATCCCCTCTTTCTCGATGACCTGCGCACCCAATTGGAACAGGCCGGCGACAATGGTCGCAAGTTGCTGAACCTGCGCAATCGCCTCGCGCGGATTCGCGTGTTTGATCCAGCCTGCGGGAGCGGGAATTTTTTGGTCATTGCGTATAAAGAAATGCGGGCGATCGAGGCGGAGATCAATCGGCGTCGCGGCGGGGACGTCGGGGGTGAACCACGCGCGTCCGAGAATCCGAACG
>JAYTUF010000091.1:0-11209 GCA_043744755.1 Anatilimnocola sp. | reverse complement strand
CCGAAGGCCACATTGGGAGGATCGGCCGCAATCGGATTGCCTTGGGTCACAATCCCACCCACGATGGTGTTTTGCTGGGCCACCGTGCGGACCGCTGGGTTGGTCAACGGCACCGGGGGAGCAACTCCCGCAGTTGAAACCGGATCGATGGCGATCGCCCGATTGAAATTGGCAACAATGTTGTTGAGCAGCGTCGGAGCCGCGCGTTGATCGACCAAGATGCCAATATCGTAGATGTTGGTTCCGGCCGGCGGCGGGACCAGTGTGCCCCCCTTGCCGAACAGCGTGTTGTTGACAATTCGGCCGTAGGAAATCGGAGCATCGGCGGCAGCGTCGCCGCTGTAGTGAATGCCGCCCAAGCCGTTGCCGTAGATGATGTTGTTCATCACCACCACCCCCGGCAACAGTCCCAGCGTATTCGACTGGGCCAGATTGCGGACGGGGCCTTGGTGCGAAGCATTGCCATCGGCGGCCACGCGGGCCCCGGCGTCGATATCGATGCCGAATAGCAGCGAGTTGTAAACCTCGTTCCCTTGCAACACGATCTGGCCTTGATCGCGAACCAGGTTGCGATCTCCCAGTTCTTCATCGAACGAAATGACCTCAATTGCGCTGGGAGCACCCGCTGAGTTCACGCCGGCGGCGTTCGGCGAGGTGATCTCGAGTTGATACATGCCCGTACTGCCGGGAATGGCCCCCGCGCCGGTCACCGGGTTGTAACGATTGTTTCCGGCTCCGCTGACGGCGATGTAGTATCGTCCGGCCGTCGGCGCCACGAAGGTTAGATACGAATCGGTATCGGCCAAAGTGCTTTGCGTGTTACCGATAGTTTGGGTGCTTCCCAATAGTTCGCCGGGAGCGTTGACTGTCACGTTCGGAGCGACCGTCACCGGGATCATGTTGATGGTCGGACCATCATTTTCGGCGGTATAGGCATTGCCGTTGATCGTGACGCTTTGCAGCGTGCCGGTGGCATTGAAGATTCGCAGGTACGAATCGAGCGTGGAGCCCAGGATGGCCGCATCGACATCGACCAGAATCTGCTGACCGGCGACCAGGTCGAGACCGAAGTAATCGACGTCGCGTTGACGGCGGCCGGCTTCCAGTTGCGAGGTGGTGCTATCGTCCGTATCGCCGATCGTGCCGTTGGCAAAGAAGCGGAGGCCATCGTAGTTGATGCCCGCCGCCGTGATCTGCAAAGCAGTGCCGATCGACTCGTTGTTCTCGACCACGGGCACGCCCGTGGCGACAAACGTGGCAGCGCCGTTCAGATTGATCCGGTTGGTCGTGGTGGCCAGGCCCGGCTGCACGCCGTCGCCCAACCAGGCATTGACCTGCAGAATCTGCTGCACATTCAGGCTGTTGATGGCGTCGCGCATCAGGACGGCGATTTCGTGATCCTTCATCGTCGAGTTGAAGGCAATTTCCTGATTGCCAGGAGTTACCACGTCGGTGCCGGCTGGCGTCACTTCGCTGACATCGTTGAACTCGAAGGTCAACTGCCGATTGCCGTCGCTGATCGTGAACGTCTGGCCATCGACAATTTCGGCACCCGCCGGGGACAGCAGCGTTTGCTGGTGAGTGAAGCGGTCGTTTGAGTCCGGGGTGAACGTGGGCACGCCCGGCGTCACAAAGTCGTAACCCACGCCGCGGCGAACTTCCAATTGGTAATCGCCGAGGAGAATCTGGCCCACCGGAATCACGGTGTTGGTGGTCGATCCCGGATTCGCCTGGGTAATCATTTCGCCGCGTTCGGCCAGGCCAATCACGAAGTCATCGACGTACACACCTTCGAAGTTGTTGTTCTGGCCGCGAAGGTTGCTGGCCATGCCCGCCGGAGCACCATTGACGAACTCCGGCAAGTCGCCCGGCAGGACGGCTTCCCAACCGAACGGTCCCCGCTGCGGCACACCCAAGGAGAAATCGATCGCGTGCTGGGCGCCCACGCCCGTGCTGATCAGCCGCACCAGGTCGCCGTACTGCTTGACGTTGTTGACCGTCGCCGCCTGCATCGAAAGAATCGGCGGGTTATTCGGATTGAGGATGTAATCGAGCCCGCTGTTCAACGTCACCCGGTTCGGTGCGATCGCCGAGGTGCTGGCGGTCAAACCCGCGATGCCTGCGAAGTTGATGGCGGAAGCAATTCTCCCGGCGACATTAGCCGTCGAGAATCCGTTGGATTCGGTGTAGTAAACGGGCTCATTCCCGACCACCACGCCTGGCGCGCCAATGATGATATACTTGCCGCTCCCCAAGGGATCGGCAAAGTTCGCGAATGTGGTCCCATTCGTATCCGAGTCGAGCTGCACTCGCGAATTGCTGACCACTCGGGCTTGCATGCCGGGGAAGGTATTGATCAGGGCCCGGACCACCGAGCTGGCGATCACCGTATCCGAATCACCGGTGCTGAACGGCACCCGCACGTTGCCGGCCGTGACCAGATTATTATTGTCAAACTCAAACCGCCGCGTGACAGCGCCGCCGGCAGGTGTATTCCAGGTCACTTCGAACACGTCGGTATCGACCACGAAATTCGCGCCCAAAATGTTGGCGCCATCATCCGGGAAATCAATGATCTCGCCGCTGTCGAATTCGAACGTCGTCGTCGTCGGCAAGGGCGTTGGCTGACCGGTGATCACCCGCGGAATGTCGGTGAGATCGAACGTCTGCCCGTCCGTGTAAATCGCGCCGGTGTTCACCACCAGTTGCTGCTCGTAGTAGAACTGTTCGAGCGCGTCGCGGAGCTTTGTAGCGACGGTTGTGCGCGAATCGTCGCGGCGATAAGCGAGCTCGATTGCATCCGGGTCGTTGATGCCGACGCCGCCCGCGGTCGCGGTAACTGGCGTGTTACCAGCCACGGCCGGCGCCACGCTCACGGCAGCAGCGCCATGGAAATCGAGCACCGCATCGGCGACGCCCACGCCGCCGGGCAAGTAGCTGGTGCTGCCACCCAAGCCGCGAGCAATCACGCGGGTTAGCAACGCCTGAGCCACTTCCTGAGCGGTCATCAAGTTCGTGATCGGCACGCGATCATTGCCCAGGGTGATAGCGCCCGGGGTATCCTTATCGAATTCAAACCTAATCGGCAGCGCGCCAAGTCCCGGACCGGTGATCGTGATCGTTTCGCCATCCGGCGTGGCTCGACCGCTGGACATCGTCGCCGACACGCCGCTGTTGAGCTCGAAAACCTGCCCGCTGATCGACAGAAATTGACCGTCGGTGATGAACTCACCCGAAACGGCCCGCAGTTCCTCGCCGGTGGTGTCCGTCCGGCCCACGTCCATATCGCCCGCGGTGCTGAAGTCGAATCGCAGCCGCATGCCCTGCTGCCCCGCGAACCGATCGAGCGGCACGCGAACCTGCCGCCAATTGCCGGTGCTGGTGAAGTTCGGCTGCACCCCCACGTTCGAGAAGGTGGTGGTGCCATCGACGTTGACCGTCGGTACGACTGTTTGATCGTCGAACGACAGGGGCCACCAGTCGCCGCTGTTGGTATCCGCGACGCCATCGCCGTCGGTATCCGCGTTTTCATTGTTGATGCCACTGATGAACAGCCGCATCGAGTCGTACAACGATTGCTCGTGGTCGGAGTAGTACGTGAAATACAACACCGGCTGATCGATGGCCGAGTAGCCTTCCAGGTCGAACTCATTGCTGACAATGCTGCCATACGCACCGTTGTTGTAGTCATAGACCGAGCCCACGCCGGCCCGGCCGAAGAAGAAGCTCGCATGACCTTCCGTCTCCACGCGGCTCCCATTCTCGTTGGTCGTCAAACCGTGGCCAAGATCACCTTGGGCAAAGTGCTGGCGGTAATAGGGGACCGGCGGAGCCCAATTGAAGGGGGTCATGTCCCACAGATTGTTCTGCAGCTCGCCGAACCGCAGACCAACGGCATCCTGAATCCGGTTCCCCAGCCGATCGACGAGCGACAGGTTGGTATTTCCATCCGCGAAGACGGGTTGCATGCCGGTGTAGACGCTCGTCACCGGGTTATATGCGAATGCGTGGAGCACGCTCCCCGCATCGACCAACCGCGTAATGGTCAGACCGTAAGTGCCCGTGAAATTCGGTCCGCTGCCGTTCGGGTTGCCCGGGCTCAAGAACGCACCGCCAAAGGACGGGTTCGTCAGATCACGACTTACTCCACCGCTCCGGACGACGGCGTAGTAATCGCCAGCGCCGTTGACGGTCACGGTGAACGTCGCTTTGGCATCGAAGCCGTTGCCGTTGTTGTCGTCCGAAGCGACGGGTGTTCCCGCGCTGTTGTAGATCGTGATGTAGGAATCGACCAGCGAGAAGTTCGCGCTCGTCCCGGCACCCTGAACTTCCACGGTGACCGTATCGCCCACATTCGCTTGGAAGTGATAGAAATCGTAATCGCCAATGATCGCGGAGAGGGCTCCATTCCCCAAGCGTCCGTTCGTCATCACGCTTTGATAGACCGGCTGAGTGGCGCTTACCGCGTTCGGAATCACGTAGGTGACGAATGACTCATCCGTTTGGGGTATGGAATTGTTCTGCTCGCTCTCGGTGAACCGGCCGGCCGGCGCCACGATGCTGTTGGCGGGCGGGATCAAAGCGTCGTCAGCCACCGCGAACCAGGTGTTCGCGTAGCGACCGATTCCCGTCACCGAATCGAGCTCCACGTTCGCCGGTCCACGGGTCAAGCCCTGGAAACTGATGCCGGTCAGATCGAGTTCAGAATCTTGGATGTAGGTGGTCGTTACCTGCATGCGCTTGGCAGTGTTCCAATCACCATTGGGGAGCAAAACAGGCAAATTCTGATTCGCGAGCCAGTCCACCCGCACTTCATACAGGCCACCCTTATTGCTGACTGCGAGGAAGTAATCGCTGCCGGCGGTGGTCAATTCCGGCAAATAAACCATGCCGGTGATGTCTCCGCCCGGAGGATTCGGGTTGGTACCAGGCCTGACATTCGGACCTTGAGTGAGGAAGGGCGAGGAGGTCGGCCCCGGCGGGGACGGGGTGTTCGAGGGCAACACAATCCGCCCGCGACTCAGGGTCACGAAGGGACCCTGCGACGACGCTGAAATGCCGGTCGAGGGAGTCAGATAGGTGTCGATTGCCAATTCCACCCGTGCGGCGATGCTATACTGCGAAATAGCGCCTTGGATGATGATCGGAGCCGAGGAAATCGGGTCAATTGCTTCCCGCGCTCCGGTGCTCGGCAGATTTGCGGCCTCAAAAGCGAAAAACGGAATCGCGATGGCTCCGGTCGCAACTCCCGGCCTACCGAATGAGCTAAGAATCCCGGAATCGTCCGCGGCCTGCGTCCAGGTCGGATTGCCGTCGGCATCAATCCCCACGACGGGAAACCGGCTCACAATGTTCGTGATCGGCGGGAAATTGACCCGTCCCGTTACCGTCGCCGCCTCGCCCCCCATGATGAACGGTGAGTTCGGGTCGGTATTCACGACCGTCAAAATCTCGTCCATGATCCGCTGGTTCGTGGTTCGCAAATCGACCATGGGATCTGGCGCGGGATAGACTTCCTTCGCAGGAATCAAGAGCCCACTTCCCGGCATCAAGCCGCCGTTGGCCTGCGATGCCATCAGATTCCTGATCGTCCCCCCAGCGCCCGAGAAGGTCACATTCAGCCCGTTGACGACCACCCGGTCGTCATTGTTGTACTGATCGGCAGTAATGGAATACCGATTGTTCAGCGTCCGGATCGCCGTCATCATCGCAGTTGCGACCTGGCTACCCGTAGCGCCGTAAGCTATCGGCACGGGAATCCGTGGGGCCACTGGCGGTGGCGTGCCCGGCAATTGGAATTCAAAAACGTGGACGTCCGCAGCCAGCGGAAAGATCGCCGGTTGACTGATGGTAAAGGTGGTGCCGTCCAGATCGCCAGGCGCACCGGCAACCGCCGGCTGAGGCAAAGCCTGCAAAATGGGCGCAGCGCCGGCGGCCCCTTCCGCAGACACCTTCAAAAACGGCAAGCCTGTTACGTTGTCTGTTCTCAGTCCGAGCGAAAACCCGTTCGGGGGCACCGTCACCTGTAAGTTGGCATTGTCCGGGAACAACGAAATCCGCGTCGCAGATGCCCCGCCGGCGATGATTGCCGTCAAGGGAAACGAGACAGCATCATAAGCCGCAGTGATGGCAGTTTGAATCTCTTGCGCAATGCGCGGCGCCGCGAACGAACCGCTGATGTCAACGGGAATCGTGCCAGTACTCGTCATACCATCATTGTCGAACTCTAAGGTCTGATTTACGCCGGCGATATTGATTGTAAAGCTCGAACCGTCGGGAATGTCGGTCGACCGGACTCCCGGATTGACGACGATCACCGGTCCCGTATCGAACTGATAGATCGCTTCGTTGAGCGCCGCGCCCGTGCCTCCGGCCCGGGTGCTAAAGGTGCCGTCGCGGTCCAGGATGAAGTAATACCCGTCCCGAATCGATTGATCGGAAAAATCCCGAATCGTCTGCGTATAATCGAATCCGGCATCAAACTCAAACGTGTGCGTCGAATCTCCGTCCGTCACCGTGATCTGCTCGCCGTCACGAATGTTGAAAGTCGCGTTGACTTGCGAGATGAGTGCATCATTGCCGGTCGCCGGATCCACAACATTCGGATTCTGGGCCAGGGCGCGTGTGCAAAAATAACCGAGAAACGGGTTAGGAGCGTTTGGATTCGTGCGGTAACTGTTCGTGGCTTCGCAGGCAGTAAATCGGTTCTCGGTGAAGATTTCACCGGCCTCAATCGCATCCGTCCAGGCGCCATCATCGCGAGCGGCGTTCGTATCGACCAGCGCAGCGGCGTTAGCGGTGTTCAACTGGTAAACGAGATTGCTCCGAGACTCGATCAGCGGATTCACATTGGATGCCAGATAGGCCTCGCCCCGCTGGCCGACGCCATACAATCGCGGCCCCCCAAAGGCCATCGCGTCGTAATGGATGCCGTAACCGGGACCCAAGGGATTGGCACCGACCGGAGTTCCGGACGGTCCATCGTAGGTGATGATGCCGTCGCCGCCGAGGTCAGTTGCAGTTCCGTCGGTGGTGGCGATCTGAATCAAGTGACCCGAAATCGCATCGGTGAACGGGCCGACTTCAACATCGCGGGTCAACCCAGACAGCGTCGTACCATTGAAATCGATGTCTCGAATGTCGAAACCCTGCGTGCCGACGACCGACATTCGCGTGCCGGTGAACGGATTGAAGGTATCCAGCGTGGTTTGTTCCGGACCCGAATCACGCAGCAAGTATAAAGTCGTATCCCCCAGGTGCCACGGGATGGCGCTGTCGTTGCCCGCCACCTGGTCAAACAGGATTTCGACGTCGGGCAAGTCGGACGTGCCACGATCCGGCGGGATGAAAGGTGGGAAGAGTGGATAGCCAACCGGTGTCGGAGCCTCGGGCTTCTCCCCGCGGAACCGATAAGGCCCGGCCCAGGAACCTTCGCTGAGATGGTCTTCCAAAATGCGATGCACCGAATCGAGCGGCTCCATGCGGAGCAGCGGGTTCGTCGAGGCGCGATTGGTGAACTGATCGAGCACCGTCGGCGTGGTGCCGACGGCCGCCACCGCCACGTAGTAGTTCAGCGAAGCGCCGAGCGGCGTCGAACCCGGCAAGCCGATGTTGCCGATATAGGGATCGTTGAAGCCCACCGAGCCGCGGTTGAGATCACTCAGCGCACCACCGGACGTAGCATTGGAACGGTCGTCCGCCACGTTGGAATCGCGGCTGCTGAGAATCAGTTCCAAGTTCGAGTTGTAAACGAACAACTGCAAGTTGGGCCGGCCGAGACCGTCGGCGTAGTCCAGATCGAACACGGTGTTGACCAGCGAGGTCAGGTTCGGATACTCCGTAAAGACCGGCGAGTTGCCGTCGATATGCGTGTAATCCAATTGGAAGCGATACCAGTCCACATCGCCCACGGTGGCCAGGTTGCCACCCACCGAAATCGCGCCGCGATCCACCGCCAGCAAGTTGCCTAGGTTTTGAGCCCCCGCGAATGTGCCCAAATCGTTCGGTATTGCTGGTTCAGAATCGCGCCGTTCGCCGGCTAGCGGCGAATGCGTCGGATGGCCTTGCACATCGATGCCAGTGATCGCGTTGGCGATTTTCGCATAGCGAACCGTGGTGCCACCCTTTTCGTCCTTCTCGCGCAAGCGAACTTGCAGTTCGTAAGCGCCATAGCTGACACCGGAGACGACTTCGCTCTCATTCACGCTGCTCGGCACGACCGTATCCAGATCGACCTTGTTCTGCGGAACGCTGCGGACCCGCACAAAATAAGTGCTCTCCACTCCCGGCGGGCCAGGCAGCTTGATCCGCATACCGGCATCGCGGGGATTGGTCGAGTACTGGTCCAGCCCTTCGTAGGGTGCTGTCTTCTGCAATCGCAGAGCACCTTCGCCGATGAGCGAATCGCCGCCCAGGGATTCGTCCGCCGAGTTATCGGTGCGGGCCAGGATGTTGCCGAATTCATCGACCAGTTCGATGACTGTGTCGAGCGACTGCGCGGTGCGATCGATATCGAACCAGGCTTCGGTTTCGGACTTGGCCTTGAAGCTGTAAATATCAACATCGCTGGGCGTGCTGATCGCCCCTTGCACGACAAAGCCGAGGCGGAGATTCTCGTCGCCACCCTTATCGGCCGTCGCCAGCGAGCCCAGGAACTGAGCCTTGCTCGGCCGCGAGTTCTGCGAGCCGGCGCTCGTGACCGGTTCCCGTTCGGGAACCGTTTCGACATTGCGATCGTTGGCATATTCTTCGATCCGAATGCCGCTCCATTCGCCGGGACGGCCATTCGTCACGGGGCTCTGCGGGAAGAGCTCCAGGAAGGTCGTCACCAGCGTCGTGGTCGCTAGCGGCGAGACATCCCAAGCCATGGCCGTGGTGACATCCGCCAGGCCATAGACGTTGCCGAGGGCGGGATCGGGCCGGATGGGCAGATCCACCGGGTCGATGTTCACGATGCCGCCGACCGGGTTGGGCAGAATGCCAAAGGCGTTGTACGTGCCGGCCAGCAAACCCGTCTGCAAATCGGAATACTTATCAGCCGCAAAGCCGATATACTTGGCATTCTGCAGTCCGGCGCCGGGGCTATAGATGCCGCCTTGCGCGAACCCGATGCGGTCGGTATTGTCGAGCGTCAACACGCGGAAATCGGCCTGGCCGGGCGAACCGAACAGATACAGCACATCATCGACAATCGAAGGACCGATGTCCTGATCGAGATAGCTGATGACCTTCAAAGCGCCAAGCGCGGAGTTATCGAGAGTCTTGAACTCATAAGTCGTGGACAGACGAGTCGAACCAATGGCAAACCGCGACGTCGATTTCCAATGAATGATATTAGCGGTCAGCCCCGGAAATTCCCCTTCGCTGATGACTTCGTCCGCCGCGTTGAGGAAGGCCGGAATCGTCACGGTGTTCTTCAAATTGACGGCGGTGCTGCCGGAATAGACAACCGGGTAATAATCGAACAGTAAATCCGCGGCGTTGTATTGCGCGATCAAGCCGGCCGCGGTCGCGGCACTGGCATTGGGGCCGGCGACGTAGCTGCCGGCCGGACCGACGTTGTAAGCAAAGTGGCCGTTGATCGTCGGATCCACATCGTTATCGATCAGCGTGCCATTGGCGACTTCGCCAATCGTCGGCAGCGGTGCCAGCAAAGAATCGCCGTTGGTATTGTTCTGGGGACGACCGGCAGGCGTGAAGCCGGCGCTGACCGTGTCGTCCGAGTACGACGTCAGCACCACCGGGAAGCCAGGTTGACCCAGCACTTGTAGCGTGCCGCCGATGCGGTCTTCCGTCTCCAGCGGACGGCCATCGGCAATGATGGCCGCGACGGTGCCGGTATTGGGATCGCTGGCGGATTTGACCACCAGGCTCTCGCGAGCGCCACTTTCCATCCGCAGACCGCCGTACGTATGGAAATCGGGAATCAAGATCGAATCGAACAATACGTGGACCATGTCGGTATCGTCCCACACGGTCTCCGTCGTCAGCACGCCGCCCCGGATCCGCATGCCGTTGATTTCGTTCTGATCGAGTTTATTGAGCCGAATCAACGGACCGTTGTTATCGGTATCGGTGACCGTCGTCTGCGTATCGGTGAGCCGCGAAATGGGATAGCTGATGCGGGTGAAGTTCGTGCCGGGCACCAATTCCGCAAGCAAGCCCGTCTGCCGACCGAAGTCCACCTGCTGCGCTGAATTCATGCCATTGGCATTGATGCTGATGAACGCGCCCCGATTCGTCACCACCGTATTGTTGACGATGATCGGCTGTGCGCCGCGGACAAAGATGGTCGCGCTGTCGTTGGGACCGCGACCTCCGCGATCATTGCCGACTTGATCGCCGGCTATGCCATTGCCGTTGAACTCGAACCGGCTGTTGGCCACGCGGACCTTGGCTTGCTGAATTTCCAGCGTGTTGATGCCGGTGAACGTGCCTTCAATCCGGTTATCGCCGCCGCCATAGGCGAAGACGATTTCGTTCAAGCTGCCCTTGGAATCGGGCGCGAAATAAATGCCCGCCCAATCGCCAGCAGTGCCCGTCGTCAGGTTCGCCTTGGAAGTCGCAAACGTGCCGCCGGCGCCATAGCGTTGGTCATACAGCGACGTGATAACGATGTTGCGTCCCTTCACGCCTTCCGCAATCAGGCTTGCGCCGATGCCGACATCGATGCGCGCACCATCCGACTTGATCACCATCGAGGGATCGATCACCAGCGAACCATGCGGCCGAGCCCGCGCGGTGGCCGGCGGCGCGATGGTCGCATCTTGCAAATACGTGGGGGCTCCATTGATCGGATTCGTATCGACGAAGAACGTCCTGATGCCGAACGCAATCAGTTCGAAGCGGCCGTAGTTGATTGACCGATAGATATTGAGCCCCGAAAACACTTTGCGATCGACCGGCGGCAAACTCGTGAGCGTAATCTGGCGGTTATTACCGCTGATCACGAACCCGCCCAGTTCTCCGCCCGGCACCGCCAAGGCAGACGAAGCGGTCTCGCCGCCGGTGCCAAAGTACGAGAACCGATAGTTCACCCGTTGGCCATTTGAGAAACCGGTCTGCCCCACGGGCGGCGGAATGGCAGCCACGGTGGCGACGATATCGACCGTCGGCAGAATGGCCTGCGAAGGCGTGATCGGCGCACCGGTATCGAGCAACGTCGTTTCGCCCGCATCGACCTGGCCGATCAGATCGAACTGACCACCGG
>JAYTUF010000090.1:0-11215 GCA_043744755.1 Anatilimnocola sp. | reverse complement strand
GCGGAGCCGGAATCGCGAAATGGCATGTTTTCCGCCCCACGGCTCGGCAGGAGCCTCGCCCTCCCAATTCCGAGTTTTGCGTTACCGGAATAATTGCGCGGCCCTGCAAGCAACTGTTGCGGGTGCATTGTTGGCCCAATGAGTCGGCGCTATGTCAGCCGGCGCTATGTCAGCCGGGTGAAGGCGGGCGGAATCTTCCATGCTGGTTGATGCGTGGGCCGCGAGGCAGCCAAGATTGGCTATTATGGAGCGCGATGGTAGCCTTCACTCCTGCCTCCTGCCAAAAGGATTTTCCCGATGAGCACCAATCCTTATGAATCACCCACGCCCTTTGGAGAACAGCGACCGACCTTCCCGCCCGGTTATCCGGCGGGTCCGCCGCAGCGGCCGACGTCGGCAACGGTGTTTGGCATTTTGCATTTGATTTTCGGGATCATGGGCATCTGTGGGCTGGGAATGTCGGCGATGATGTTCTTCCTGCCGTTTGATCCGCAGATGGTAAAGACGAACCCGGTGTTGCAGTTGATGCAAGAGAATACGTTTTATCGGCTGTTCAACCAGATCGCCCTCGTATTTGGTTTCGGCGCGACGCTGGTGTTGATTGTCGCGGGCGTGGGGTTGCTGCAACAAAAGCCGTTTGGCCGAACGCTGTCGATTGGCTATGGCATTTACGGCATCGTGGCCGGCGTGCTGGGTCTGCTCGTCAATGCACTGCTGGTGTTTCCCCTGCTCGCGGAACGGATGAACGCAGCCGGCGGGGGCCCCGAACAGGCCGGCGCAATTGGCGGCATGGTTGGCGGCGTTTGCGGCGGCGTGTTGGGATTTATCTATCCAGGGTTGGTGCTGTACTTCATGTACCAGCCGAATGTGGTGGCGGCGTATCGGGGAAACACTATTAGCGCCGCCAAGGCCTGAGCGTGTCTTGGGCAGCCTGGCGGATGGCACCGGTGGGGCGGGCGGGCGGGTTCGCGCGGGGCGCCGAGTTGGGCCAGTTGCGTAGGTCATGTATGTACACATCCCTGACCCTCAGTGGGGGTGCTGTCGAGGCCACTAAGGCATTGTTGGCCCCGACAAAGAACCGACCACCGCCGCCGGTGTCAGTACCGGGATCGGGCAGGCGGCGAAACCGCGAGCATCGCGGGTGATGATTGCATCGACACCGGCTTGCAAGGCGCAAGCGATCTGCAGGTCGTCCTCGAAATCGGAACCGGCGAGCGCATGGGCTGCCAGTAACGTCGCCTGATCGGTGGGAGCAATGTCGAGCGTCGTCAAACAGGCTTGCACAGCTTAAACAACTTCCCGATTTGCTGACTCCTCGCGACCGACGAAAGCTCGACAAGGTAGCAGTTCAGTGATCGCCCCGCTGGGACAAGCCCAGCGGTCGCGAGAAACATCCAGCAGATACTGCTTCATCCGTACTTTTCCGTACGACGCTCGTGAATCCATTGCTGGACCATTTCATCATCGGGAGCCGTGCCAGTGCCTGCGGCGATGCCGAGAACCTCTGCCGCTGGCACGCCCCACGGCTGCGGTTGGCTAACCGTGGGCGACTCGACGGTCACGACCAAATCGGCTTGGCCGGTCGGCACTTCGAGCGGCAGCGTCAGGACAACCTGGCGGTCGTCCTTGACGTCGGCGGTCATTCGGACTGTGATCATGGTTGGTTCCTACCTTGTTGATTGTAATCGCGGACGCGTGGCAACGTCGAGGCTTTGAGCAACGCGGCGCAATGTCACTTGGAGCGACAGGCAACATTAGCGCCGCCAGGGCCTGAGCGTGTCTTGGGCGGCCTGGCGGATGGCGCCGGTGACGGTGGGGCGGGAGGGTTCGCGCGGGGCGCCGAGTTGGGCCAGTTCGGGGAAGAGTTCTTGGAGCCGTTCGTTGAGCTGCGGGAAGACTTGCCGTTCGATAACGGGGTGATCGACGGTGCCCGTCACGTCGAACAACAGGAACTGCCGGCTGGCTTCGCCCAGGATGGGTCGGAAAAACGGGATGTGGGCGTCGGGGCGACCGACCTGCGTGTAAAGCTGCATGTTGATCTCGCGGGCGGAAGTGATTCGGCCGCGGCCTTTGAGGGCGAGGGCGTCGCCGGCCACTTCGATGCGGTTGAGTTCGAGGTCGTCTCCTTCAATCCGAAAGTCAATGCTGCTGGACGTGAATGCCGTGCGGTCGGCATTCGGCACGCTGGCGAGCTTCAGCAGGGCGATGATCGCGGGCAGCTCATAAATATCCGCATCGCGCAGGCGAACTTGCCCTTGTCCGCGATAAGTATGGACCCCTTCGCCGGTGCCGGAGAGATTGACGACGGCGAACACCTTGCCGCCGATCCGCTCTTGCCGCGGCGCGAGTTCGCGGGCGATTGATTTGAGATCGCCCTGTTCCAGCCAGGCTTGCAATTGAAACGGCAACTCATGGCTGAAGCGGATCTGGCCATCGAGCGTGAGCACACCGCCGAAGAGATTGGCCGTGAGTTGCCGGGGCACGCGTCCCGTGACTTCACGCTCCGCCGCGGCGCCAAAGCGAAGTTGTTCGGCATCCAAGGCAAGCGGCCCGCGGATATTCGTCAATTGCACTTCGCGGACAATGGCTGAATCGATCTTCAATTCGCCGCGGTTCTCGAACCCGCTTTCGCCATTGTGGCCGCGGAGTTGGACCGAGCCGAAGATATGCTCGATCGGCAGGCCGGCAGTCAGGCGGCCGTTTTCGATGTCCAGGTTCAGATCCCAATCGAACTCCGGCGGCTGATCGGCGGCAGGCACGGTGACGCCAACCGCGCCTTGCATATTGAGCGGTCCGACAATCTCCAGCCGCGCGAGCGAAGCGGCTAGACCCACGGGCATCGCCGCGAGCAGTTCGTGATCGATCTGCAAGCGGTCGGCCGTCACGCGCGACAACTTCACGCGGCAGCCCCCATCGGCGAGCAACTGGCTCTGTCCTTCGGCCTGCAGCGTCAATTGCCCATGCCGGGCGGTGACGTTGCGCATGGTCATTTCGCCATCGCTGTAATGAAAACTGCCGGTGAGTTGATCGAGACCATAATGGAACCATGTCGGCTCGATGGAAATGGTTCGCCCCTCGGCCCCGCGATTTGGCGGCCATTTTTCGGCATCGACGGCCACCGACGTCTTCCGCCGCAAGGCATCGTATTTGAGCTGCACCTGAAGATGATCGATATTTCCCCGCGGCCGCAAATTGACCCACAGCCGTTGCATTTCCGGCGACAGCGCGCGGCGGAGCTCCTCTTCCAGAGGCAAATCGGAAGCCGTGAAATGCAGGCTCAACTGATTGCCATCGGCCGGACTCTTCCGCCAGGTGCCGTGGCCGGCGATGTAGCCGCTGTCGTTGCGGCCGGTCAGGTTTTGAAAATCCCAATCGTCGTCCGTCATCAGCAGCAGACCATTCACGCGATCGATGGGATAGGTGAACAGCTCGTGCTGAATGGTCAGATCATGCAGCGAGACACTCAACTTGCGCCGGAGCGGAGCGCTGCCATGTTCGCGCTGCAGGAGGGCTTGAAACGAGATCGCGCCGCGGGGCTGAAACTTCCGCACGATCGATTGTGTCGCGGGTGTGAGCGCATGCAGCAGCCGATCGTCGATGGCGAGCGGACCGCCTTGCGACTGCACTTGCACCCAGCCGCTAAAATCCCGTCCCGGATGATCGATCTCTGCCCGGCAACCGATGATCTTGCCGCCGCCGACCATTTCGAGCCGCACTTTGAGATGATCGTTTTGCAGGTCGAGCGTGCCGACTGCGTCGGTCAGGCGATAGGGGATTTTCTCATACTGGAGCGAGAGATTGCGGCACTTGACGGCGAGACTCGGCGTCCAGCGCTGGCCATCGGAAATCAACCGCGTTTGAATATCGACCACGCCGCGAGGAGCAAATTCGCTCCAGACCTTCTGCAGCGAAGCCGGCAATTGCGCAACGGTGAGGCGATCGAGATTCAAGCGTTCGGCGGTGAGATCGAGCTGGCAAGGGCTGCTCAGCGAATAGCCCTGCAGCTCGGCGGAGAGTTGCACTTGAGCGGGCCCACACCGGCCCGTGAGATCATCGATCCAAATGCCGCGGGGATCGAGGCGAATAGTAGCCACCACGTCGGTGAGCGGATCGGGCAAACGGGCGTCGTCGATGCGTCCTTCGGCAATGCGGCCATTGACGACGAAGTTGATGGCCGCCTGCTTCTGTTTCAACTGTTCGGTTGTGGGACAAGTCACTTGAAAGCTGAATTGCGTGCGGCCGCGAACGGAGGAGAGAGGCGCGAGTAGTTCGCCCGCTTCGCGAGGCAGGGCGGCTCGCAAGCGCGGGCTGAACTCGAGCCCTTCGACCGCGCCGCTCAGTTGCCAGCTTCCGGCAAAGGGCTGCCACGTGCCGGCGAGCTCAACCCGCTCAAAATGATCGCCCGCGGTGGAACCTTGGACTTTGAGCGAGAGCACGGCGGGAGCGCTGGCCGTTGTCGGCACCGCATCGGCGGAGCCGATTGTTAATTCCACATTGCGCAGTGTCAGCGGTGTCGTGTTCCCTTGCGAAGGATCGATGATTTCAACCGTGCCGTCACTGATGATGGCTGCGGGAGCCTGGCCGCCGACGGATGGCAGGGGAATCAAATGACTGACGTTCCAGACACCGCTGGGCTTGCGTTCAGCCCGCAACTTAACGCGGCGGACATCAATCCGGCTGATCCTCGGCAGCCTGGTCAGCAATTCGGGGAGGCTGGTGTCGCAATGGACAATTGCTTCTTCAATTTCCGCAATGACCGGCGCGTAACGACCTCCGGCCTCTTGAATGGTGATGCCGCGGAATTCCAAACCTCGCGATTCGAGACGGCGGGCGGAGCGGACAGAAACTTGCAAGCCGAGATAGTGCTCGCGAAGTCGTTGCTCAAACCGCGTGCGAATTTCTCGATCTAACTTGTTGATGCCGTAGAACCGAACGGCCACCAGAATCGCGAACACCAGCGACACGCCAATAACCAGCCGCAGGGAATGCCGCGAAATGCAGGCAGTCCAAGAGAACGTCGGGCTAGTGGAAGGTGACGCCATTTATCTTTACGAACGCGTTTTAGAGGCAACGGAGGATTTCATCAGCCAGGCCACAGCCACCGCGGCGAGAATCAGGAGCGGGACCATCGCCGGCTGACGATAGCGAATCGAACTAACAAAAATCATGTGCAGCAAAGTGAAGTAGATTGCCGGCAAGACGAGCAGCCAGACGGGCTGAAGGGTGCGATCACTTTTGTCCCCTCTCCTCGGTACTCCGGGGAGAGGGTTAGGGTGAGGGGCCCGCCCCGCAACAAAACTCCGCCAACAACCAACTCCCGCTAAAAGAATCGCAGGCAAGTAGCTGAGCATCAGCACCAGACGCAGCTTGGTGCTGCTGAACTCAGCCGCGTTGGGCCAAGGATTCCAGATGCGCAGGAATTTGATCCCGGCCAGTTCAATCACCCGTCTCGGATTCGCGGCCGCCCAGGCGATGCTCGTTTGTTTCATTCGTTCGTCAAGACGATCTTCAAAGAGTCCTCCCGCCGGCGGCGGCTGAGTGGCGTCGAACGCGCGCTGTTGCATTTCGAAAGCAGCCACAAACCGCATGTCGCTCGCGCCGGTGGCAGTGGGGCTCAGGCCGTCGTAGAGACTCGCGCCGACTTGCAGCGAAGTCGGCACGAACCGCCCCGCGACGGAATAGGTGTACATCCACCACGGCGACATTGCCAAACACAGGCCGATCAGCATCAGACCGCCATGCAGCAATTGCTGCTGGCGTTGAGATTGCGTTAATAGTCCAACAATAAGTGCGAACGGCGTGAACAGCAGCCAACTGGGCCGCATCAAGGTCGCGAGGCCCGCGGCAATTCCAGCCGCAATTGACCAACCGGCCGAGGCGCGGGACGAAGTTGTTTGCCACGCAGCAACCCAGGCGATCAATTGCAGCATCATCAGCGGCGTGAAGGGCGCTTCGCTCAAGACGAACACGCTCTGAGCGATGGCTTCGGGATAAATGGCCACGGCAAGTGCCGCGAGCAAAGCCACTCGTTCAGCAAACATCTGCCGCGCCAGAACCGCGGCGAGACCAACCGTCAGCGTGCCCAGGAATACAGACAACACACGACCCGCCATGACGGAAACATCCGGCCCACCAACAACGAACAGTCCGCTCAGCAGCAGCGGATAACCGGGCGTGCGAAACACGCGATACCGCTGTGGCCCAAATTCATAAGGTTTCCCCGCCGCGATGTTCTGGCCCAATTGCCAATAGCTCTCACTGTCCGGGAATCCAAACTGCCTGCCCGCCGGCACCCGGCTCTGCCACCAGCAGGCCGCTCCCAACCGAATGACGAGCGCCAGAGCGAGAATCGCCGCGAGCAGCCATCGAGTTCGAACAGCGGATTCCATGTAGTATCTATGAATTGATCCGAAAAACACCGGGCGCAACATCTCGGCGCGGATATTAGAAAAAAGGACCTCCCAGAGCAATACAGTCATCACCAACTCCGGCAGTTAAATGACCGCTAGCTTCCAAGCCCCCGTAACTCGCGCGCCGCCGGATTCTCCTCTCGCCTCACAGTTCGTTCCGAGGTAAAATGTAAGGGCTTTGCCGACTGCTTTCAGGCAGTGGGCAAGTAGCTAGAGAATTCATGGTATTTGGTAACTGACTGAGTTAATGCCGCAAGCATGTTGCGGCGATAACTTACGTAACTCACGCTGCTACCCCAGATTCTCGGTTTCGCGGAGTTAGGCTGTTCCGATCGATTTGGGCAGCGATAGGCTGGCATCTCAAGGACGAATGCATTTTTGGCTGGAGGGCCGCCACTTCCGCCAATGCCTTGGCAAGGAGATTTTGCGGATGGCTGATCACTCGCTGACCCGTGGGCTGCTCGCGCGGCGAATGTTTTTGCAGGCCTTGGGCATTGGTGGACTGAGCGCCGCCGTCTGCCTGGGACAGCAACCTGGCCGCGATGCTCTCAAGGAACCCGTGTTCCGCGTGGCGAAGGCCATCAACCCGGCCGGTGCGCCGGCCGCCCTAACCGAGTCGCACCCGCTCGATCCGGCCATCGCTATTGCGCACGAAACGCTGGGCAAAATCCAGCGCGAGATTGTTGACTACACGTGCATGATCGTGAAGCGGGAGCGGGTGAACGGTAAGCTCGGCATCCACGAGTTCATGGAAGCCAAGATTCGCAGCCGCAAAATTGTCGATGGCAAGTTAGTCACGCCCCTGTCGGTTTATCTGAAGTTCGTCAAGCCCGACGCCGCGAAAGGGCGCGAGGCCATTTGGGTCCAAGGCCAAAACAACGGCAAGATGCGTGCCCACGAGGGGGGGCCCACTGGCGCCTTCCTGCCCACGGTGTGGCTCGATCCCAACGGCATCCTTGCCATGCGGGGCCAGTTATATCCGATCACCGAAATCGGCTTTGAGAACATGGTGGCCAAGCTGATCGAAAAGGGTGATCGCGACCGCAAGCAGCCCGAATGTGAAGTCGAGTTCAAGCAAGGCGCGAAGATTAACGGCCGGGTCTGCATGGTAATTCAAGTGAAGCACCCCACGCCTCGCCCGCATTTTGATTTTCACGTCGCCCAGATCTTTATCGACGACGAAACCAAGCTGCCCGTGCGGTACGCCGCCTATCATTGGCCGACGGACCCCGCCGACAAACTCGGCCCCGTGATCGAGGAATACACCTACCTCGACGTGAAGCTCAACCCCGGCCTGGTCGATGCCGACTTCGACCCTGAAAATCCCAACTATGGGTTCTAAGTTGTTGGGAGTTTCTCGTTCACGCGGCGAACTCCGGCTGAAGCTGGGACTCCATCAATCTGTCCATTTATCAAGTCGATAAATGGACCAAAACCCCAGCGAAACCCGCAGAATACGCAGTCCACGGCCCCTCGGATGGACCGATTAATGGACACCCCCCTTTAGCGGTTCGTGCCGCGCAGGGTCCGCTGTGCGGACCATCGCCTGACCACAGGCTGCTCTGACGGTAGTCCCAATCCCACCGCTTGATAACGCTCATCAAGCCGCGGAAATCATGCCGGACCGCGACAGAAGTCGTTAAGTCGTTTATGGCTACGACATATTTGTTAATAACATACTAAGTTTCGCGATAACACTTTGATAACATGTTGTCAGAAACATATGATAACATCTCAGTTGTCAAAAGTGCCCTGACTGAAGCGATCACACCGGGGAAGATCACCCCCAGCTACTGATAACAGTTGCGTCCTTGAATCTAATCTAGCGCCCCTATCGAGGCTAGGTCGATTCATGCGCCACGTTGCCCAACGGCTTACCCAATCACTCACCCGAAGTCACAGCAGCCTTGATCGCTGGGCACCTTGATTGGAAAGCGTGTCACGCGAATAACGCGTTGAACTCGCATGACTCGCGAGCGTCGGGCTGAAAAGTGAAGATTCCCTGCTCGTCACGCTGAAAGCACCAGTGCCGCGACCGCTCCAGCACGATGATGATCGCGTGGTCTTCGCGATTGGTCAGTTTGATGATCGAAAGATGGCCGGGCAGCGCGTCAAAAAACCGACTGCTGTTGAGTTTGCCCGTGAACTCCACCGCCCGCTCCATCGACACCGGTCCCGTCCGCAACGTATGCCGCCGCTCCCGCACGTCGGGGACGGTTTCTTCCCAGGGGCCAATTTCGTGGGACTCGATCATCGAAAAAACTGGCTTGATTTAGGCTTTATGCAATCACGCCCCGAGCCACGTTGGCGCCGGCGACGCCGGTTAGCTTATAGTCGCGGCCGCCGTATCGATAGGTGAGCTTCTCGTGACGTGGTCGTGCCAACCATTCGCAGCGCGCTTCGCCTGGTCAACGTTTTGGTGACAGACGTCTGTCACTGGGTCCGTCGTCAAGCGAAATCACGAATCTCACGACCCATTTTTTCAAATTATATTTTTACGACTTTCCGCTGAGATTTCCCAGAATTCATTTGCTCCGCCACGCCGCAGCGATAAGATCAAGCGCAGTCCGCGATTCGCTTTGTGTGTTCCGCCTCTCAACTTTTCAGGAACCTGCCGCCATGCGTCGCAACTCTCTCTCTCTCTCAGAATTCGCAAAATAAGCGTTTCCGCGCGCTCCGCCAGCCTAGCGATACTCCAAAACGGCACCGTCGGCTGTTCTTAGAGCAACTCGAAAACCGCGCCCTGCTGACTGGAGTGCCGGAAGCCTACTTGTTCGTAACTCCGGGCGTGATGGAGGGTTCGTCCGCAACGGTTACGATCACACTTTCAGAGCCGTCCAACGCCATTGTAGTCGTCAACTATCTTACCACCGATGGTGCTGCCTCATCCCCGAGCGATTATGCGGCGATGAGCGGGTCCGTAACATTCGCGCCCCATGAGTTATTCGCGTCATTTCCGATCAGTACCGCTAGCGACGAGATACCGGAACCGATGGAGAATTTTACCATCGCGTTAAACGGGGCAACCAACGCAAATATAAGTGGCACCGCTTCCCGCTTCATTTACATCCTCGACGACGATGGCGGATCAGGTTCGGGGTCGGGCGGCGGTGGCGACAACAATCCGTTTCTAGGTTTGGGCTCGGGAGGCTGGAGCGTCGTCGAGGGTACGAATAACACGTACTCAATTGCTCCCCAAGACACGATTCCGATGCGAAAGCCGCCCCTCACCGATCCGCTGGTTAGCTATGCAGTCCGCTGGGGGGATGGAACTTCGGATGTGTACGAAGCAGGAGCGACGCCCGAGCATACCTACGCCGATGACAACCCGACGGCGACCTCCCAAGACAACTATCAGATCACCGTCATCGCAACCTATACCAATTCAGGTTCATTTGCCTCGCATTTCGGCGTCACCGTGCAGAATGTGATGCCGTCCGCGGTATCGGATTACATCACGATGACCGAAGATGACACCATCGTTATCAACGTCCTGTCGAATGACACGGATCCCAGTGAAGCGGACAAGGCATCACTCGAGGTCGTTGACGTCACGGCTCCGGCAGAAGGGGGAATGATCGAGAATCTGGGCAACGGCCAGATTCGCTTCACGCCCGGCCCCGCTTATGACAACTTGGCGGAGGGTGGATTCATCAATGTCGTGGCCAGGTACACGTTTAGGGACGATGACAGCGAGTCCGCGGTAACCGAGGGGGTGATCAACATCACAATTCTAGGAACACATTTGGACCAGGCGGTCTGGACCATCGCCGCCGGGCAGACCGTAACAGAGCCTGAAACCCGAGAAGCCGATGTCAATTTGGACTTTATTGTTTCACTTTCCGACGTTGATCAGATCGGTGGGAGTGTAGCCTGGGAACTGGTGTACGCGGATGAACCAAATGAAGCCTCACCCGACGAAGATTTCCTGGCAACTTCCGGGTGGGTGACGATCCAACCCGGTGGCGGCCAGTCGACCGTTTCGATTTCCGTTTTCTTCGACAACGTCACGCCCGAAGCCACGGAATCAGTTCAACTCCGCCTTCACAGTCCGTCGCAAAACACAGTTGTTCAGGTCGGCACTGCCATCGGTTATATTGACGACGCCGACCACGACGCAGAGTTCGACGTGCCCGTTTCGGAGATATTGCTTGCGGAGGCGGAAGCAAATGCGAGTGAAGGGGACGAATTCATCATTTCTGGTTCCGTGCGAGTCGACGAGGGCACTTTGCCCACGGACATTCAATTCTTCAGTTCGACTAATTCCCTGCTTGGGTCGTCAGCAGTCGATGAAACGGGAAGTTTTGCGTGGACTTATTCGGTAGCAGATGATTTTCCCACGACGGCTCCCGTCGATACGGTCACGATAACTGTCCAAGCGATACTACCGGACGATGATAGCACGATCAGCGCGACGCAGACATTAATCGTCAATAATATCGCACCGACTAGTTCTCTTGAATTTGTCGATCCCCTGGATGGCAACGAACCGGGCATCATTGGCGACGGCGGAGAGATCGTCGTCAGACTCACGATTGCCGATGTAGGGGCGCTCGATTCGCACCAAATTCAAATCCAATGGGGAGATGGATCAGACGATATTGGCACGATCAACCCGGGAGCCGCCGTGCAAGGGATCGATTTGAGCCACATTTATGCTGCGCGGCCCAACGATCCCGAGGAGACTCACACTTATCCCATATCGGTCACCGTGATTGACAAGGATACGGGTTCGGCTGAGATTGCCGCTCAGGCGTTGGCGGTCAAAGCCCCGGCGAATCCCAAGCCCGAGGTCTGGATCGAAA
>JAYTUF010000089.1:0-2862 GCA_043744755.1 Anatilimnocola sp. | reverse complement strand
AGCGCGCTGTTCCTGGGCGTGTTGCAGCCGGGGCAAAGCGTGACGAAGCAACTGGTGGTCCGGGCTAAGAAACCCTTCAAGATCAAGTCGGTCCACTGCGATGGCGAGGCTTTCGAGTTCAAGACGAACGATCAAGCCCGGCAGGTGCATTTGATTCCCGTGACCTTCACCGCCAGCGCGGAAACGGGTGAGATTCAGCAGGTGATCGAAATCGAAACCGATTTGGCGGTTGGGGGTAGCACGCAGTGCGTGGCCCGCGGCTCAATTCGCTCGGGTGCGGATAAAACGCCCGTCGAGCCGAAGGGTGAAAACGCCCTGCGAGAGACAACGATCCAACGGAACTAGTAGCGTCTATAGTTGCGAAGGTCGTTGCCCGACGGCAACTTCTAATTCGACGATCATGCCGCCGCGATCGACGGTCGCCTTGACCCGGCTGCCGATCTTGGATTGAGCAACGAAGAGTCG
This sequence comes from Anatilimnocola sp., assembly GCA_043744755.1. GTDB lineage: Bacteria > Planctomycetota > Planctomycetia > Pirellulales > Pirellulaceae > Anatilimnocola. Next base: position 2,397 of record JAYTUF010000089.1, on the reverse strand, counting down.
CAACTCGGCCGGATTCGCGACTTCGCGATCACCCCAGCGCAGCACAACGTCCCCTTGTTGAATGCCGGCCAGTGATGCGGGCGAGCGTTGCTGGTCCATATCGATGACCCGCAGGACCATCGCTCCCTTCGGCGCGGCCGTCGCGGTGGCCGGTGCGGGCGTGAGTTCGACCTCCGCCAGTTCCACGCCCAACCAACCGCGGCGAACTTCGCCTTCGTCTTTCAGTCTCGCAATGATCTGCCGCGCGATCTGGCTGGGAATTGCAAAGCTGATTCCCTGATAGGCATCGCCCACGATGGCCGTGTTCACGCCGATCACGCGCCCTTGCGTATCGACCAGCGGACCGCCGCTGTTGCCGGGATTCACGGCCGCGTCGGTCTGTAAAAAATCTTGATAAGGCGAGCGCGACATGCCCGTGCGATGTTTGCCGCTGATGATCCCGCTGGTCACGCTCCGCTGCAAGCCAAACGGGCTGCCAATCGCCCAGACCAGCGAACCCACCTCCGCGTCATCGCTGGCGCCCCATTCCGCCGGAATGAGTCCGTCCGCATCCACTTTAAGCAATGCTAAATCCGTTTCTCGATCCTGTCCCACGATCCGCGCCATGGCCCGCCGCCCATCGCTCAGCAGCACTTCGATTTCTCGCGCGCCATCGATCACATGATAATTGGTAACGATGTGCCCCTGCTTATCAATGACAAACCCCGAGCCTTGACCATCCGGAATCCGCCAACCGCCGCTCAGCGGTCCGCCAGCCATGGCTACCTGAGTCATATTTGTCTGAGCAGTAATGTGTACGACGCTCGGACCAACGCGCTGCGAAACCAACTGCGAAGCCCGCGATAATTGCGCGAGCGGTTCGTCCTGCAAGAGCGCACCGGCCAGTTCGTGCTGAGCCCGTTGCTCGCCGCGGGTCGCTGAATACTGAATCTGCTCGACCATGTGCGGCACGAGATAGGTCACGGAAAGCAGCACGCCCAGAAAGGTCAGCAGCCAGAGCAGTTTCGCCCAGGCGAGTCGAATGCGCAGCTCGTCTCGCTTTTGAGTCGAAACATCAGCCAGCCCTTCATCGGCCTCGGTTCGCGCCGTCGGCCACCTCGCAACTTCCAAACTGGGCAACTGTCGCAGGCGTTCACCCAGTGAAGTGCCGGTCGCGAGGGACGCGCCTGGCTCAGCGAGCGAGCGCGCAGGGACAGCGCCGGAATCATCTCGAATATGCAGGACTCGATCCATGCCCCGTCTCATCCGCTGGAACTGGTGAAGAGAAGTGGTTTTATTATAGCCGGCCGTTGTGAGAAAGCACGCGGAAAGTTGGCGGCGAGACGAGAGTCGGAAAGCGCGAGAACAGGGTAAAAATACGAATATGCTGGACATCTGGCAGACACTGCTGTCAATCTTGGCACGTTGTTTGCTGTGATTTATGTCCCAACGGTTGCCCGTCTTTCACCCCTCGGACCTAGTGCTTGCAGGATTTTTATCATGCGCGCTCCTCACTTGGAAACGCTTAATAGCCTGCTGCGTGGTGAATTAGCGGCCACCGAGACTTACCAGCAAGCATTGGCTCAGGTCGATGAAGAACACGGTGCTACCCAACTTGCCCAGATTCGCGATGAGCACAGCCTGGCGGTTTCGCTGCTGCGGAAGCACATTCGCGAGTTCGGCGGCGATCCCGCAACGAGTTCCGGCAGTTGGGGCTTGGTGGCCAAGGCTATCGAAGGCGCCGCTCAATGGTTCGGCAACACCACTGCGCTCGCCGCTCTCAAGCAAGGCGAAGAAACCGGCCTGAGCAACTACGAACAGGCCCTCGAACACGAACCATTGCCCTTCGCCTGCATAACGATGATCATCAGCGTGCTGGTCCCGCAGACACGTGCGCACATTGAAGCGCTCAGTCGCCTGCAGTCGATGCAACAGGCTTAATGACTTTCGGAACAATGATCAAATCCTTTGTGTTGATTTCCCTGAGAAAGCAACGTGACTTATGCCGCGAGCGGAACATGCTTCGTGTTGGCAAGCCGTGCCCCATCAGTTGGGCGAGACGGGTTTGGCTAGTGACGCCGAAGTTGATGTCTGTGTCATCGGCGCCGGGATAGCGGGGCTCTCCACCGCCTATCATTTGGCGCTCGAAGGCCGCTCGGTCATCGTCCTAGACGATGGTCCTGTCGGCGGCGGCCAAACCGAAAAAACCAGCGCGCATCTGTCCTGTGTACTCGACGACCGCTTCACGCAACTGGCGACGCGGCGCGGCGAAGAAGCCTGTCGGCTGGCCGCCGAGAGTCACTCGGCGGCGATCACGCGGATTGAAACCATTGTTCGCGAACTCGACCTGTGGTGTGATTTTCAACGGGTCAATGGCTATCTCTTCAATCCGCCCGATCAAACCTGGGAGAATCTCGA
>JAYTUF010000088.1:0-11230 GCA_043744755.1 Anatilimnocola sp. | reverse complement strand
TTGCTGGCTGCCTGCTATTTGTTGGCTGTGAAGCCGAAGTAGTGAAGGTTCCGCCGCGGGTTCGCTCAGCTGGGATAGCACGATCCGAGGCCAAGACCTTTGACCCGGCCACGATTCAAGTCAAAGTTGGCAGCGAGCACGATCTTGACGCGCTGGTCGCAAAGCACAAAGGCAAGGTAGTCTTTGTCGATTATTGGGCCACCTGGTGCGAGCCTTGTGTTGAGTTCTTTCCGCACACGGTCGATACCTTCGACAAGCATCACGACCAAGGTTTGACCGCGATTGCCGTTTCGTTTGATGCGGCGGAGGAGGAACCTAAGGTCCGCCGGTTCTTGGCGACACACCGAGTTAGCTTCGAGAATTTGATCTGTTCTTACGATCCCGGCGCGGAGGCCTTCGAGAAATTCAAGATCGATCTGGTGCCGCACTTCCGCTTGTATGACCGGCAAGGAAAACTGCGGGCCAAGTGGGACGCGGAACCCAAAGACCTGGATGCGCGGGTGAAAGAGTTGCTGGCGGAGAAGTAAGGTGTCTTGAATCAATTCAAGCAGGAGAATGTCGAATGCTTTCTCTCAATGAATCTCGCAGCAACCAGAGCCGGCGGACGTTTCTGCAAGCTGGCGCACTGATGGGCGGTCTCACGCTGGCCGACGTGCTGCGGCTGCGAGCCAGCGGCGCGGAGCAGACCAAACAGCCGCACAAAGCGGTCATCATGGTTTATCTGAATGGCGGGCCCAGCCATGTGGATATGTACGACCTGAAGCCGGCCGCGCCGGTTGAGTATCGCGGCGATTTCCTGCCGACCAAAACGAACGTGCCGGGCTTTGATATCTGCGAACTGTTTCCGCTGCAGGCGCAAATCGCGGATAAGCTGAGCATTGTTCGCAACATGCAGTTTCAGCAACAGGGACATACCGCGCCCGAACTGTACACGGGTTTCTTGCGCGGCGAACGGCCGGCCATCGGTTCGGTCGTTAGCAAGCTGCGCAGCGCCGCGGGCCAGGCTGGAGAGTTGCCGCCCAACGTGTACATCGGCGACGCCAACCACGTCGGCAAGCCGGGATTCTTGGGCAAAGTCCACGAAGCGTTCATTCCCGACTCGCAGACTGCCAGTCTCAAATTGGGCACGGGGCTGACGCTCCATCGCGTTGATGAGCGCCGACAGTTGTTGCAATCGTTCGATCGGTTGCAGCGCGCGATGGACGACCAGCGCGGCAGCCTGGCCAGTGTCGATGCTTTCACCGAACAAGCGCTCGCGATGGTCACGACGAACCGAGCCCGCGATGCCTTTGATACCTCGCTGGAGCCAGCGTCCGTGCGCGCCAAGTATGGCAAAGGGACTGAGTTCCTGCAGGCCCGCCGGCTCGTCGAAGCGGGCGTGCCGATGGTCACCATCAATCCGCGGAATCATGGCCTGCCCACCGAGTGCAACGGCCAGTGGGATCATCACGATCACATCTTTCGCTGCTTGCGCGTGGTGCTTCCGCAGTACGATCAATCGATTCACGCGCTCGTTACCGACTTGCACGAGCGGGGCCTGGAGAAAGACGTCGCCGTGATCGTGTGGGGCGAAATGGGCCGCACGCCCCGCGTCGGCACGCAATCGGGCACGGTCGCGGGCCGGGATCATTGGCCCCAAGCTGGCTTCGCTCTCTTCGCCGGCGGCGGCTTGCGGATGGGCCAAGTCATCGGCGCGACCGATCGCCGCGGCGAACTTCCGGACGGGGAACCTAATACGCCGCAAAACGTACTCGCCACGCTCTATCACGTGCTAGGCATCAACCCCGCCACCACGCTCGCCGATCATCAGGGCCGTCCGCACTATCTGCTCGATGATCGTCGCAAGATTCGTGAATTGATTTGATCGGCCCCGTAACACGAAGCGGTGCTGAACCTCTATGAGGGAGCACGCTTAACAGTCTTGCCGTTACATCTGCTCCTCGACGCCGATGCCGAGCAGTTGCAAACCGGTGGCAATGGTTCGCGCGGTCAGGTCAGCGAACAGCAGCCGGCTGCGCTTCAGGTCCGTGGATTCGGCCTTCAAAACGGGGCACTTCTCAAAGAAGCTGGAGAACGACTTGGCCAGGCCAAACAGATAGACCGTGAGATTGTGCGGACGGAAATCGCTCTCCACCATTGCCAATGTTTCTTCCAAGCGGAGCAGCATGATTGCTAACTCGCGTTCTTCCGGCTGGCCGAGAATAAACTTCGCGCCGCTCGCCAAGACCGCCGCCGGGGTCGTCTCTGCTTTGCGAAAAATGCTCCGGCAGCGAGAATACGTATATTGCAAATACGTGGCCGTGTCTCCCGTCTTTGACAGCATCTTTTCGTAGCTGAACTTGTAATCGCTTTCGCGATCATGGGACAGATCAGCGTACTTGAGGCCGCCAATGCCAACGGTCTCGGATACCTTTTGTTGCTCTTCTGCGGATAACTCGGGACTGTTCTCGCTGACAATCACGAGCGCTCGCGAAACAGCTTCGTCGAGCAAACCTTCGAGGCCGACGGTGTCGCCGCTGCGGGTCTTAATGGGGAGGCCGTCTTCGCCCAACACGGTGCCAAACTTCACGTGTACTAGTTGTAGATTCTCGGTTCCCCACTGGGAAGCCGCGGCGAAAAGTTTTTCGAAATGATCGCTTTGGCGGTGATCGACGACATACAGAATCGTGTCGGGATTCCACGTCTCGCGGCGATATTGGATCGTGGCCAGATCGGTGGTCGAGTAGAGAAAGGCGCCATCCTTCTTGCGGATGATCATCGGCGCCTCGAAGCCGGGCAGGAAGACGCAAACGGCGCCTTGGCTGTCTTGCGCGAGGCCTCGCTGCTGAAAATCCTCGACGACCGCGGCCAGGCGGTCATGATAGAAGCTCTCGCCCAGTTCGTAATCGAATTTGATGCTCAAGCGTTTGTAAACCCGCTGAATCTCATCACGGCAATGCGGCAGGAAATCATGCCAGAGCACAAGGTTCTCGGCATCGCCAGCGTGGAGTTTGGCAGTCTCGGCGAGGACTTGCTGATCGATATCGACATGCGCCGCGGCCAGTTGCGACTGCTGGGGATCGTCAGCGACGGCGGCGATCTTCTTGCGCAGGGAGTCGATCTCTTCTTGAAGCTTCTTCGCTTGGTCTTGGAGTTGGCCAAAGTTTTGTGCCGCCTTCTTCGCCGCTGCTTTCTCGGTCGGCGGAGGCTGTGATTTGAGCGTATCGACCTCTTGCTGCTTCTGCGACAAACGCTGTTCGACAGTAGGTAGGGCAGCGAGACTCTCGCGATACTCGACCAACTTGCTCACCAGCCGATACAGACGGCTTAGTTCCGGCACGGGTTGTTTTTGAAACGCTTCGGCATTGGCGAAGTGTTTGAAGCCGTAAATGATCATCCCGAACTGCGTGCCCCAGTCGCCCAAATGATTGTCGCTGATCGTTTTGTGGCCGAGGAACTGCAGGGTGCGACAAAGAGCATCGCCGATGACGGTCGAACGGATGTGGCCGACGTGCATCGGCTTGGCGACGTTGGGGGAGGAGAAATCAATGACGAAAGTGCGGGGGTGCGAAGCAAGCGTGATGCCTAATCGATCGTCCTGAATGGCAGCCAGCAGTTGCTGGGCGAGCCAGTCGTCGCGGAACTTCAAATTGATGAAACCAGGGCCGGCGATTTCTGGAGGCAAACACAAATCGTCGATCTTCGTGGCGGCAGCGATTTGCGTGGCCACATCGCGGGGCGGTTTGCCTAGCTGCTTCCCCAGGGACATCGCAAAGTTGGCTTGATAGTCGCCAAACTTGGCGTCCTGCGCGACGCGGATCATCTCCAGCAGCGGCAGCGGATCGGCCACGAGAGCTCGCAGAGCGGGAGCAAAGCGGCTTTTCAATAAGGCCAGAATGTTCATCGCAGGAGCGGATAGAGTGGGGATTCGTTGGGGAAATAGAATGTTTAAGTGTGACGTGCCCAGGGCGCCTGGGCAATGAGCCAAGAAATAGACGCGGGGAGTGCAGATTGGTTCAAACTGCACGCCCCGCTGGATTGTTGGTTGGACGGAATTCGGCTCGGCAGGAGCCTCGCTCCCAAGGACTTAACCGGCCGTCTTGCTATCAGCGGCCTTGGTCATCGGTTCGACCTTGGTCGCCGGCTGGACCTTTGAATCCTCACTAGCCTCTTCCGCTTCCGCAGCCGTCTTGGCGCCGGCTTCTTCGGCGGCCAGCTTGTCCTTGGCGACAATGGTCTTTACATCGGCCGAGTCTTCGGCAGTGGCGGCGCCATAGACGCTCACCCAGTAGGTCTGCCCATTCGGCGACTTGGCATAACCAAAGCCAGCATCCGACGTTTCGCCACTGACGATAGCGGCGTAGTGTCCGCCGCTATTCTGCCAGCCCGTGAACGCCTGATCGATGTTGGCATAATTCCAACCAATGTTCTCGCGCACGCCGCCGCGGAATCCGAACCGACGCGCACGGGCAATATATCCGCCATTGGTGTAATGGCTGAAACTGCCGGTGGAAGCCATGTATTCGGCATGATTCTGGGCTGCCTGGCAGAGTGCCGGGTTGAGCCGATGGCCTCGCAGGCCGACGCGGCCGCGAATGCCGTTGCTCCGTTGCAACATTGTCACCATCGTCGGGTGTTGATGCAACGCAGTGGGCTTCGCTGCCGCTTTCTTGGCTGCCTGCAAACTCGCTTCCTTGGTTCCCGCTGCGGTGGTCGGCGTGCTCGTCGAAGCAGACACCGTTTTCACCTTCGTCTGGCTCTGGGTATCCTTACCATTCGCCCCGACGCTGTCTTGCGTCGCCTTGGCGTTTGCGGCTTTGGTCTGCTGAGCTTTCTGCGTCGGCTGTTGTGCCATCGCCACTCCCGCACAAACCAAAACCAGTCCCCATGCCAATAACTTCATTCCATGCCTCCGTGAGAAACAGTAACAATTGCACAGAACGCATAAGGTGCGTCCCATGCGTAGGTCACATGACCTGTGAGGCCACATCATGGTGACGAGGCAAGGAGCCACAACCGGGGGCAGGCTCCAATTCGGGGCAGAGGCCCCACTGAATGGGTGGTTATCCAAGAAACTATTACATATTCAAAACGAAAATGGGCAGGCTGGACAGCTTGGAAAATAGCACTCTTGGAGTAGCATTTTCCCGCGAATTGCCGTGTCAAATCGAGTACTGAGCCAATGGCTTCAGACTCAGTGAAGAAGTTGCCGTCAAGCCAGGGCGGAACCATTGAGCACTTCCGCAGCTATTGGCAGAAGTTCGCTGAGAAATCGTTTAACAGCCAGCCGACTGGCACTCAGGCTGATGGTTGAAAGTTTGCCATTGCTGGGCCACAAACCGGCTCAGCTCTTTTCGAAAAACAGCCTGGCTAAATCGCTCCGCCTGCTGACGGACTACCGCGGGGTCAAAAGTCATCGTCTCAAACCGGCGGACGGCATCGGCCAAGGCCCTTCCCGACTTCTCATGAAAGAAGGTTCCGGTCTGCCCTTCGACGACGGTTTCCGCCGCCCCGCCGACGCCATAGGCAATCACCGGCGTGCCATTGGCCATGGCTTCGACTGGGACGATGCCAAAGTCCTCTTCAGCGGGAAACACAAAGGCCTTTGCTTTGCCGTAAAGCTCGGGAAGCATCTCATCCGGCACCCGGCCCAGGAACTCGATATTCGCCTTCGCTCGCGGGCGGTGCTTGGCGATTTCCTCACCCGTACCTGCCACTTTCAGGGGCAAACCAAGTTCATTAAAGGCATCGACGGCCAGATCGAGCCGCTTGTAGGCCACCTGCCGGCCCACAATCAAGTAGTATTCCTCGCGCTGCCGCGAGACCTTGTATTGCTCGACATTCACGGGCGCATAGATGACGGTCGAATCCTTGTCGTAATATTTCTCGATCCTCGCCTTGACGTAGTTCGAATTGGCGACGAACTGATCCACCCCCTGAGCGCCCCGGTAATCCATCTTCCGCAGCCAGCCGATCATCACTGGCAGCAGGCCCTTTACCAGCCAATTCAACCGGCCAAAGGGCGGGTTGGCGCGATACCATTCGTAATCGCTCCAGTAATACCGCACCGGTGTATGGCAGTAGCAGATATGCAACGTCTGCTTGCCGGTGCGGACATACTTCGATTCGGCACTGCAGGACGAGATCACAATGTCGTAGTCTGATAGATTCAGCCCCCGAAAAGTCCAGGCCCGCAGCACCGGGAACAATTGGTGCTTCGTTTTGGCGAGCTTAATACGATTGAGCCAGGTAGTGCGCACATCCGCGCCGGCAAATTCCGGGAACTTCTCGGGGACATACGCGGCCGTATAAATGGGCGCCGCGGGATAGATACGGTGTAGTTCCAGCAGGACCTTCTCCGCTCCGCCGGGCGAAACCAGCCAATCGTGGACGAGCGCAATACGAGGTTCGGACGTTTTAATCACTAGTAGTCAACTCAAAGTAGAAAGTACGTTCCAGGTCTGTCGCGCGGATTCATCCCAGCAAAAAGCCTTAGCCCGAACCAGGCCCCGTTCGCGTAGTTGGCTGCGCAGGCCTTCATCATCGGCCAGTTGCTGCATCCCAGCGGCGATGCTCTCAATCTGCAGCGGATCGACCAGCAGCGCTGCGTCGCCGGCCACTTCCGGCAGCGAAGTCGTATTGCTGCACAGCACCGGCGTGCCGCAGGCCATGGCTTCGAGCACCGGCAAGCCGAAACCCTCGTAGAGCGAGGGAAACGCGAAGAATTCCGCTCCGGCGTAGAGAGCCGGCAGGAGATCGTCTCCCACGTAGCCAGCCAGTTGCACATTCGGCGGCGGTTTTTCAAGCCCAACGTCGTGAAAGACACTTCCCTTCGCGCCGACCAGCACCAGATGCAAGTCGCCGGGACGATCGGGCATCGAGACCCAACTTTGCAGCAGCCGACGCAGGTTTTTCCGCGGTTCCAGTGAGCAAACGCAGAGGGCATAGCGGCCAGGCAGCTTCAATTGCTCGCGGCCTTGTTCGATCTTCTCCGCTGGCTGCGGTTGAAACTGCGGACCGACGCCGCTGGCAATCACGATCACCTTCTCTTCCGGCACGCGACAACACTCCACAATCCGCTGCTTGGAAAACTGCGAAACCGTGATGATCCGCTGCACCCGCCGAGCGAGGCGCGGCACCAGCCATTGATACCAGGCCGCGAAGGTGCGGGTGTAGCAATCCGCGTGATCGATGAACGCCGTGTCGTGGATCGTCACCACTTGCCGGCGAACCGCGAGCGGCCCCGTCGTCCCCGGCGACCAGAGAGGACCGCGGGCGAGGGTCGGCAGCCGAAATTGCTCCCACAAATGTCCGCTGGCTCCTTTGCCGCCAATGGCAGGTTTGAAAACCGGCACCGGTTGCCAGCGCGAGACAATCTCGCGGGCATAGCGCTGCACGCCGGTGAGCCGCTGCACCAAATACCGGCCGTTCACACAGGGGAGCATGGTCACGCTTGCTCCGTGGCCAGCGACGAGGGCGCTGTCGAAGTAGCAGTCTGTCGTTGCGTTTGCCGCGCCAGCGACCACGCCCGATATCCCAGCCAGGCAATGACCATCAAGGCCACGAGAATCCGCGGATGAGTCAGATAGATGAATCGCGGCATCTCAAGCAGGCTCAGAAACACGATCGGAAACAGCAGCAGGCCAACGAGTGAGCCTTCCAAGTAGCCTCGATAGGCCCAACCCAAAACTGCCCCGAACGCCACCCACCAAATAAGCGAACCAAGCACGCCATAATCCCGCAGCGGTTCGAACAGGCCGCCGATGCTATTGTATTCCACATTCCCGTATTGCTGCAGCAACTGCCCATGAGCTCGCGGTGGGTCGTGTCCCGTCAGGCTGAGATAGGACAGCGGCGATTTTTCGACCAGCGGAAATTCCCACCAGGCATTCAACGTTGCGAACGGCAAAGGCCGCTGACCTTCCCGTTCCCAGCCCAGCGCACCATTGTTTTGCGAGGTGCTGTAATAACCGCCTAGCCGCCACACGGTAAATTCGGCGAAGGAAGTAAATTCAGTTCGGTAATGTCGCCAACTGCGGAAATATTCGAAAGCCCCGAACATCGTGACCATTCCGATCAACCCCAGGATGGGCGCCGCGCGGAACAGATTTTTCATCCGTGGACTGAGTGGTCTGCCGAGCCACGATTGCCGCAACACGAGCACGCCCGCCGGCACGACGATTTCAATCAAAGCCAGCCGTTCGTGTAAGAGGATCGCCCGCATCATGCCAAAACCCACCATCACGGCCAGATACTTCCACACATTGGTCCGCCCGCGGTGATTCAACCACAAACCAAGCAGCATACAGATGACGCCGAATTGCGTAGCGGTCGTGATGCCCGGCATGTAAACCACCACCTCTCCCGCGAGCTCGCGGGAAACTTCGTTGAGTGGTGCAAAGAGATTCTCTTTGATGACTCCCAGCGACAAGCCATTCCGCACGCCGCCCAGCAAGAGGATCGCGTTGGCGGCGACCGTCAACCAAAAGGTCGCCAGGAACCACCAGTTCACGTCTTCTACAATTCGCTCACCACTGTCTCCTCGCTCGCGCTGCCAATTCATGCCAATCCGCCGGCCGATTTCTAGCGCCAACCAGGCTGAGAGCGCAATCCAGAGGTGTTCCCGCCGCAGATACTTGGGCGTCTCATACAGCGCATAGGATTGGTCAGACAGAGACAAAGCGAGCAGGAACGTGCCAATGGTTCCGAGTCCAAACACCCACGACGGGTTCAGCCACCAGAGACGGCCCAGCGGTGTAAGTGAAGTGGGAGACATGTCGTGTTTGCAAAATAAGCGAATCCAGAAGCAGGTCAGGCAATCCAGTGTAATCCAAGCCGCGAAATCATCGAGAGGCAACGCAAAACACGCCAGGCCGCGACGTAACTTGCATCCCCTCGCGCGCCACTGGGTCAAAACTGTCCATCAATGCAGCCTAGCGTCGCTTGAAAAACAGCGCCAAACCCGAGAGATATTGCGTTCTTACCTGGAAACCAGCCTGCATTAATGGACGCCCCTATTTAGGGTGGTATGCGACTTAGGGCGAAACGACACGACTTGGTCTGCCTAACAAAAAAGCCATCTCCCTTTCCCGTTTCCAAGCCCCAATAGACCTTTACCCCGCTTGCATTTCCGCAAACAATAGGGAGTCGCTGGCGGTTGTTGCGGATTACGCGGTTTTTTCGGGTGAGTTGCAGGCGCTAGTCTGCCGACAAGAATGAATTGCTGGGTTCCGAGTCGCGTCTTTGAGAACGAAAATGAGGGTCCTTTGATGTCGGACGTACAAGACATTCCCGTCGATGAAGCTGCCGCTAGCACCTACACCTCTCCCGTGCAGGACGTGGACCCCGCCGAAACGCAGGAATGGCTCGATTCGCTCAACTACGTCCTGCAAAGCAAAGGGGGCGAGCGGGTGAAGTACCTGCTCTCCGTGCTCGAAGAGCGGGCCCGCGAGCAGGGCGTCGATCTGCCCATCGATCTCGATACGCCTTATATCAACACCATCCCCACTTCCGCCCAGCCGCGGTATCCGGGCAATCGTGAACTCGAACGGCGGATCAAGAGCATCGTCCGCTGGAACGCGATGGCGATGGTCGTGCGGGCGAACAAAAACTTCGACGGCTTGGGCGGGCACATCTCCACCTTCGCCTCGAGCGCTACGCTGTACGAGGTCGCCTTCAACCATTTCTTCCGCGGCCGCGGCGAAGATGGCTACAGCGGCGACCAAATCTATTTTCAAGGGCACGCTTCGCCCGGCATGTACTCACGTGCGTTTTTAGAAGGCCGACTGAGCGAAGACAACCTGAATCACTTCCGCCGCGAATTGCGCGATACTCCGGGACTCTCGTCCTATCCGCATCCCTGGCTGATGCCCGAGTTCTGGGAATTCCCCACGGTCTCGATGGGTCTCGGGCCAATCATGGCCATCTATCAAGCGCGCTTTAATTGTTACTTGCAAGACCGCGGCATTCGCCCCATGAACGGTCGCAAGGTCTGGGCGTTTCTGGGCGATGGCGAATGTGACGAGCCCGAATCGCTGGGCGCAATCACATTAGCTGGGCGCGAGAAACTCGAAAACCTGATCTTCGTCATCAACTGCAACCTGCAGCGGCTTGATGGTCCGGTCCGCGGCAACGGCAAAATCATTCAAGAGCTCGAAGCGCTGTTCCGCGGAGCGGGCTGGAACGTGATCAAGGTCGTCTGGGGCGATGACTGGGATGCGCTGTTGGAACATGACGAAACGGGCCTGCTCGCCAAGCGGATGGCCGAGGTCGTTGACGGCCAGTATCAGAAATACACCGTCATGCCCGGCTCGTATATTCGCGAGCACTTCTTTGGCAAGTATCCCGAACTGCTCAAAATGGTGGAGAAGTATTCGGACGAAAAACTCGCCAAGCTGCGCCGCGGCGGACACGATCCCGAGAAGGTCTACGCGGCTTACAAGGCTGCGCACGATTGCAAGGGGAAGCCGACCGTGATCCTCGCGAAGACGATCAAGGGCTATGGTTTGGGCGAAGCGGGCGAAGGCCGCAATGTGGCCCACAACAACAAGAAGATGAATGAAGCGGAACTGCTGGAGTTCCGCACGCGGTTCGGCATTCCCATTTCCGATGCGGAAGTGACGAAGACGCCTTTCTACAAGCCGCCGGAAGATTCGCTGGAAATGCGTTACCTGCGCGAGCGTCGCGCGGCGCTAGGCGGTCCGGTGCCCAGCCGGCCGAAGATCGCGCCCACGATTCAGACGCCTCAACTGGCGGACCCGAACTTCAAGGAGTTTCTGGTTGGCACGGGAGACAAAGAAGCTTCCACGACGATGGCCTTCGTGGCGCTGCTCCGAAAACTCTGTCGCGATAAGCAAATCGGAAAGTATGTGGTGCCGATCGTGCCCGATGAGTCGCGCACGTTCGGCATGGAAGGGATGTTCAACGAGATTGGCATTTACTCCCATGTGGGTCAGTTGTACGAGCCGGTCGATTCAGGCATCCTCGCCAAGTACAAGGAAATGACCAACGGTCAGATTCTCGAAGAAGGAATCACGGAGGCTGGTTCGATTTCCAGCTTCTGCGCCGCGGGGACAGCCTATGCCTCGCATGGCGTGAACATGATTCCGTTCTATATCTACTATTCGATGTTCGGCTTCCAGCGCGTCGGCGATTCCATCTGGGCCGCGCAGGACATGCGGGCCAAGGGCTTCTTGCTCGGTGGCACCGCTGGGCGAACCACGCTCAACGGCGAAGGGCTGCAACATCAAGA
>JAYTUF010000087.1:0-2873 GCA_043744755.1 Anatilimnocola sp. | reverse complement strand
TCGTTGTCTCAAGTGCGCCCGTGGATGTGAAGGCTCCGCAGCCCGCGGCCGCTGAGGCCGCCAGAAAAAGCAAGTCTCGATCCGCTTCCCGCCCGCCTGTCCGGAAGAAGGGGGCCGATGACTTTGCCCTGATGTGGATCGTGGGTTCGGCCGCGGCGACGGCGGTGGTAGTTCTATTCTTGCTGCTCTATTTGTTACGGGATCGTTTTGGCGGGACGAATCCCAACCTAGCGCACATCCCTGCGCCTGCCATGACAATAGATACGCCGGCCAATGAAATGCCGCCAAATGAAGTAACGCCGCCTCCACCCGTAATCGTGCCGCCTACTCCCTCGCCGCCTCCAAAAGTTGATCCTCCCCCGGCATCGACGACCACACCGCCGCCGATGCCAGCGCCGATGCCAGCGCCCATGCCAGCGCCCATGCCAGCGTCGGCGGATCTCAGTCCTGTTCCAAAACCAGCTCCCATTCCAACGCCTCCGCCGCCAGCGCCGAATCCAACTCCGGTCCCAACCCCGACTCCGGTTCCCGCGCTCGGCGGCTCGCGGCAACAAATCCCCTTCGGCCGGCCGATTCATTCAGTGGCCTGGGATGGCAGCGGCAAGCACCTGGCTTTGGCCGGCGAAGGGAACGAAGTTTTGCTGTGGGATGCGGTCAAAGGTATGGAGGGGAAACGATTGCAGGAAGCGTTTACCGCGGCCACCAGCATCGCCTTCGGCGCGGGAGGCCGATCGCTGGGCGTGGCCACCAGCGACGGCACCGTGTATGTCTGGAACGCGGCCAGCGGCAAGCTCGAGCGGACGCTGCGGCATGCCGACCTGAACGATCCGCGAGCCTTGGTCTGGATTCCCGGTTCGGGCGATCCGCAGGTTCTCGTGGGGGATGGCGGCGGCGCGCTCCGCACGTTTTCGGTCGCCGCCAACAACCCGATTGCATCGCTCGAACTGGCGACCGACGCCGGCGCCGTGCAAGCCATCGCCTACTCCAGCAAACGGCCGGTCGCGGTAAGTGCGCATCTCGATGGGACGGTCGTCGTGTGGAACGTCACTGGCAAGGCGATCCTCAAGTGCTTGCTCACATCCGACGCGGCGATTGTCAAATCGTTGACGGGCAGCGGCGCGGCAAGTTCGAAGGGGGCCGAAATCACGCACTGGGGGCACGATGTCTGTCTCGATGTCGCTCTCAATCCCGATGAAACATTGCTGGCCGTGGCCGCGACCGACGTCGAGATTTGGGAGTTCGACGCGGCCCGGCACATGGTTCGCCGGCGACTGCTGCCGGGAGTGCCGGGACTGAAGGCGTATCGCGTCGTCGATTTTTCAAGCGACGGCAGCTTGCTCGCGGCGGGAACCGCGGAAGGGACCCTAGTCATCATCGACATCGCCAGTTGGACCGTCGTGCTGCAAGAAAAACTTCCTTCAGCGGTCCTATGTCTCGCCTGGAATCCCGGTGATCCGCGCCAATTGGCTGTGGGGCAGGAGAACGGCCAAGGGCTGATCATGCCGCTCGCTAAAAACGTGCAGACCTTCAAGGCAGCGCCGGATTTTGAGACCGACAAATTGCTCGAAACGCTCAAGACCCTCGTAGACGACGAAAACTGGTTTGATGCCGCGCGGCTGGTGGCGGTTCTCTCCGCCTATCAGTTACCGCTGGCCGTCCGCACCGACCTTGATCGCTACCGCGCGGCGACGCGCAAGGGCGTACAAGTGGTGATTGACGAGATCGACCCGAAAAAGGTGACCGAAGAAACGCTCGAAGAAGCAGCCAGCAATCTGCAGCTCGCAGTCGATGTCGATTCCGCCGGCAAACTCGGCAAAGACGCCCGCGCAAAGTTGCGATTATTGCCGTTGCGCACGCCCGGAGTGCTCGTCAACATTGCAGCCGCCGACGCTGCTACCGCGAAGAACCGTCCCGCCAACAATCAGCCGGGCAAAAATCCACGGCTCCCGTTTGGCCCCGGCATCGGTCGCCCCGGTGTTAATCCGAAGACGCCGCGCAAGCCCTAATCAACCTAATACCTATCGCACGCACGTTTATTGCCGCGAACAAGTCGCGACGGCGGCACCAGACGACTGACCTTGCTTGACACCCCCGACAGCTTGGGTTTCGCAGCGGCCGAACTGACAAGGTCCAGAAATTCCAACTGGGCGGGATTCAGCGCCGCTTCGGACTTATCCACCAGCACTTCGCGGATCACGCCCGAGAAAATCGTCTTGTCGTTCAATTCCACTTTGGCCTGCTTCCCCTTGTTAGCCAGCAGAATCTCAATCGGTTGCGTACAGGGCATTTGTTTTTCGGCGGAATCCTTGGTCGCTTTCCAACCCGCGACCATCGAGATCAGCCGGCCTTGCTCCGGCATCGCCCAGAACGATCCCAGCACCGCGGCATCGGGCACATCGTCCGTAAAAACCTCGCCAGATTTATCGCTGGTCGCCACGCCCCGCTTCAAGATCAGCGAATAACCATCCTTAAAGATGATTACCCGCTCGGTTTTCAGCTCTAGTTCACTGGCATTCTTCTCGGCGGAGAAGGCCTGGATTTCGGCGATTATCGTCAGTGCGAGCAAAGTAAAAATGAAGCGCGACATGGGAGCCTCCGGAGAGCGGCGAGCGAAATCAGCAATGCTCGTATGCTAATCACATTCAGCGCACCCGCCGATAACGCCTTGGTAACAACTTTGTTCCCGCTGTTCGGAATGTGGCGGCCTTGTCAGAAAGCTGTTAGCCGCGAAGATTAATCGAGAGGGAAACTTGTGGCCAAACTGAAAGAAATCCGGGCTTGCGGCGTGCTTGTCTTGCGGGACGAGCCGGAGCGGTCGTTTCTGCTGATGAAGCATCCGCATCGCTGGGACCTACCGAAGGGGCATCTCGACG
>JAYTUF010000086.1:0-2876 GCA_043744755.1 Anatilimnocola sp. | reverse complement strand
GTTCGGCAACGGTTTTGTCCTGCAGGCACAGGCGGAGTCGTTGTTACGGCAGCAATCACGGAACATCCCAGAGGCAACGATTGATTCACAGCGTTTGAGGCGGCCGACCATGCGGAGAACGGGCAACACTCAGCAGTAGCAGGGCGGGCAAGTCAAGCGGGAGGACACCAAGCACATGGCACGCAAAGAAGCAGTCACACAACTCCGACAGATTCTCATTCGCCGTCGCGATGCGCTTCGCAAAGCGCTCGCGGGGGACTTGAGTTCGCTGAAGGAACTCCGCCAACAGACGTCCGGCGACATGATGGACGCCGCGATGGACACCGCCCAGGACGAGATCAGCTCGCAACTGGCCGAAGTCGAAAGTCGGGAACTCGCCCACATTGATGTCGCCCTCGAGCGGATGCGCCAAGGGGACTACGGCACCTGCGATGGCTGCGGCCACGGCATTCCGCTGGCTCGCTTGCAGGCTCTCCCCTATGCCACGATGTGCATCACCTGCCAGCGGGAAGCCGAAAAGAACGGCGACGTTATCGGCAGCGGCGCCAAGCAGATGTTTGACTTCGGCATCGATAGCGATGTTTCGTCCGGCGATGTGGAAATCGACATTTCCTAAGGCGGCGAAGCCGCAGGAAGCCCGACGCGTAAGCTAGGGAGTGCAGCGAGAGAACTTTCCATTTCCATGCGTCCTGAATTGAAAGCTTCTCTGCATCTTGCGGAGAAGTTCGGCCGTTAGAACCTAACGAATTGTTCTCGCGAATTTCAGCGACGGCCGGTGAGGTCAAAACTCGCCGGCCTTTTTTCTGGCCATTCCAAGGAAGGATGCCGGCCATGATCTTCATTCAGCGCATGCGGTCGTCGCGAATCTGGGGAGTGATCCGTGCTCACAGCGCGGGTTTGCTGCTGTTGAGCGGTTGGAACGGCCTGCCGCCGGTTTCGGCCGAGGAACTCATCTCGGTAGACAACCGCGCTCGACTCTATGCCGAGCTGGCTCGCGATGTCGAAGCGTTCGAGCAGCAGGGCAACGTGCTCAAGCGGGCCGTCAAACTCGTCACGCCTTCCGTCGTGCATATCGAAGCCAAGCGCGACGACGATGTCCGCATTCAGCAGAAGTCGGTCGAAGAAGCCGGCTCCGGCGTGGTCATGGAGCGAGGCGGTAAATTCTTTGTCATCACCAATCGGCACGTCATCAAGTATTCATCGCTGAGCAACGTTCGCATCAAGCTGTCGGACGGCCGACAAGTCACGCCCACGCAGATCTGGGCTGATCGCGAGACCGACATCGCCATTCTGGCGGTGAAGGGAAAAGACCTTGTCCCCGCCATCATCGGCAACAGCGACAAACTCGACATCGGGGACTTTGTCCTCGCCGTCGGCAGCCCGTTTGGTCTCAGCCATTCCGTGACCTATGGAATCATCTCCGCGAAGGGCCGGCGCGATCTGCAACTGGGCGACGATGGCGTCACCAATCAAGACTTCCTGCAAACTGACGCGGCGATCAACCCGGGCAACAGCGGCGGCCCGCTCCTCAGCCTCCGCGGCGAAGTGATCGGCATTAACACCGCCATCGCCAGCAGTTCCGGCGGCAACGAGGGGATCGGCTTTACGATTCCCATCAACATGGTGATGGTTGTCGCCGATCAACTCATCGATCATGGCTCCGTCGTGCGGGCCTATCTGGGCGTGCAACTCGATGCCACGTTCACGCGTGAAGAAGCGATTGAAGCGGGCCTCACGCGGCCCGAAGGTGCGCGAGTAACCGGTGTCACGCCGAAGTCGCCAGCGGAGAAAGCGATGTTGCAACCGGGCGACGTGATCTTGCAATTCAACGGCCACACGGTGGAAGACGATGACCACCTGATCAACCTCGTCAGCCTGACGCCGGTCAACAAAGAGATCGAGTTGCAACTCCTCCGCGAACGAGAGACCATTCGTCTGCGCGTGCGAGTCGGGAACCGCAGCGAACTGAAGCCCACGGTCGAAACCTCGCGCAACGAATGACGCACGCGCGTTATTCGGAAGCTTCGCTGGTTTCCGCCGTGGCGTTCGCGGGCAACAGCAGCTTGCGGTCGATTTCCAGCGCAACCAGGTAGGACTTGAGATTCGCCAGCAGCTTGCGGGCTCTTTCCAGCACATCCGATTGCCGGCGGTCGCGATTGCGGACGGGGCGAACCGAGACACGGACGATGGTCCGCTCGGCAATGCCGGTCCGGCCGCCGAGATCCAGCCGGCCTACTTCGAACCACATCTCGATCAGGAAGGCAACCGCGCGATCTGAATTGCGACGCATTTGCGGCGAATTCTGCCCGGTAATGCGAAGCAGCAAGTGTCCTTCTTCGATCTTCTCGACATCGGCGTGATAGTCGGAAACGAAACCACGCATCTTCTCCACGACGACGTTGAGAGGCACCGCCGTTGCCAATGTCCGCTCCAGTAATTCACCGGCGGCCTCACCGCGAAACCAGTTGAACCAACTCCAGGCCTTGGGGGCCGGCTCTTCGCCCGTGAAGCCCGTACCTAGTTGCACGGTGCAGTTGCGGCCATTTTCCTTGGCTTGATACAGGCCGCGATCCGCCCGGCGGAGCATCGTCTCCGGCGAGTCGCCGCTTTGCAGTTCGGTCACGCCAAAGCTGGCAGTCACACTGCGGCCGTTAAGCGAGGGGAGCGGCAACTCGGCTAGTTCCGAACGAATCTCGTCGGCCTTGCGCGTCGCGCTACTATTGTCGCAATCAGCACAGAGCATCACGAACTCTTCGCCGCCATACCGCGCGACAAGATCGCCGGACCGACAATTCCGCCGCATGAGCGCCGCGAAGTTGACAAGCACTTCGTCACCCGCCTGGTGACCATAGGTATCGTTCACTTTTTTGAAGTGA
>JAYTUF010000085.1:0-2901 GCA_043744755.1 Anatilimnocola sp. | reverse complement strand
CAAGCTATCAGCCGAGGGATTTTACGGAAGCCTTGAATTCGGATGACTTTAACCGGCGCGGAACCGGTTGAAACGT
The DNA here is from genome assembly GCA_043744755.1 of Anatilimnocola sp. Taxonomy (GTDB): domain Bacteria; phylum Planctomycetota; class Planctomycetia; order Pirellulales; family Pirellulaceae; genus Anatilimnocola. The sequence continues at coordinate 2,825 of JAYTUF010000085.1, read as the reverse complement.
GTCAGGTGTTATCTTGCCTGCTGGCCTGCTGGCCAGCTAAACATTAGTTAGGAGCTTTCTATGACGCCATTCGTGAAAAGCCTTGTTGCGACCGCCTGGGCTTGCATGCTCGTGTCCGGTTGCAGCCGCACACCCGGTCCAACCGGTCCTCCGGCCCTTGGCGGCCCCAATGGCGTCATCACCTGGTCACCATCGGCTGGAAAGGACAATCCATTGCCAGGGGTTGACGAAGGCACCGTTTACCACCTCGGCACGGCTTTCGTCGTCTGGAGCGATGCTGTCGGCGGAGGTGGCGGCAGTTCAAGCGGCAATGTGCAGGGCGTCAAATGCCAGGGGAGCTTGGTCACACGAGACCGGCGGCGCGTTGAGTTCCACTGCGAAACCAAAGACGGCAAGACAGGGCAAGTCAAGATCAACGGAGTAGCTTACGAGTTGGCAGATGGCAACCTGTTCTTGGTCTTCACTGAAGGCGAGCAATCCCGAGTGAAACAATTAAAGCGGGACATTAGCAATTTGAAGTTCGAGCGGGAAAGTCTCGAAGCCTTCGGCAAGAATGATCTGGAAATTGCCGACTTCTTCACAAAGCGTGCGAAGGCAAAATAGCGCCCCTAACCAACGGCTGAAGCTGACCGGGGCCGCCATACTGGTTCCGCGCGGCATGAAGGCCTTGCAGGCGGCCCCGGCAGCTTAGCCGTAACGTTCGGCGGCGTAAGTCCCATCGACGCAATCCTGAAGGTAGAAGAGGTATCGCATGCCCCGAGACTTCGATGACGAGGACGATGACAACCGGCCCCGCAGAACACGGCGGAGGCCACCGCCGGAGCGCGGCGGCACGAACGTCCTCAAGGTGATGCTTGGGGTAGCCGGGGGGATAGCCCTTATCGGCTGTCTCGGAGTCGGCGGATGCGTAATGTTGCTTGGCGTCGGGGCGAGGAAGCAAGCAGAGGAGGAACGGTCAGCTCCACCCGGCGACATGAGTCTCAAGGAGTTCATCCTGCAGAAGCCGGTCAAGCCGACCGCTGTGCGCGTGGATTGCAAACTGTCTACCTACTACAACTACGCATTCTCAAAGTGCGCCGAAACCCACTATTCGTTCGATGTCACGGGTGATTCGCCCTACGCCTCCGCACATGCCTACGCGCCGAAGACATCGGAGGACGGCCGCCGGTTGTACGAACTACTCAAGGACGGTAGTAAGCAGCGGGTGACCCTGCGCCTGCAACGAGTCGGACCCGAAGGCGATGCCTTGCCCGCCGGACATGACAGTTGCTTCGCTCTGGTCGGCACCGTGGACGGCAAGAAGTGACCATCTTTCGCTTGCGCTGCCGCATAGTTCCAGAGGCCGAACCAGGCGCTGCAGCAGACCGCGGGGGCATGGAGGCTTTCCCAGTCGTGTAGCTCAATCGGCCCCCGCCGCTGCTGAGCTGGGTCGTTCGGCCGCTTGGTTCCTCGCGCATCGGAGCGTGAACATGGACGATGAACACGATATAGAGCTCGTTTGCAAGAACCTTAAAGCAGCGGGGCTCGTCGTGGCCCGAGTCGATGTTGACCAGAGCGCAACCGTTGAGCGCTGCGACCTGTCGGCCAAGGACACGTGCGAAAAATACCTCTTAGAAGTAAAGGGAATAAACGACGAGGACGAAATCAGGGACCTATTGCGCAATCGGGAGATGTTCGAGACCACTCGCTCCGACGTTTATCGCAGTCGCGTAGCGAAGGAAATTCACAAGGCGAAGAAGCAGCTACAAAGCACATCGAAGGATTATGAGGATCACCTCTGGCTGGTTGCCCTCATCGCAAGGAGCAAATACGATGCTCGCTACATGCACGAACAGATCCTCGGTACGCTTTACGGCGTCGGCGCCATCACCGATAGCGAAACAGGCGGCGAATGCCGCAGGCGCCGCTGCCTTTACTTTTCTGAAAGCGCGTTCTTCAAGCACCCTGACCTCGATGGCGCGATCGTGCTCGGCCTCGATGGTATTGCGCTATACATGAACGATTACAGCCCCCGTCTTGATCGGCTGCGCCGGAGCGGATTGGCGTGTTTCCTTGCACCACATGAAGTAGTATTTGACAAAGAAGCAATGGAGAGCCATTGTGATTGCCTCGTCGCCGATTTCGAGATGGATCGAAGGGACGCCAATGCGGTCCTTGGCCAATTGAAGAAGAAATACCCCGGCCGAAACTTACAGGTCGTGAATTGGCAGCGCTGGGAGGGAATCGCACGGATTTGAGGTGGAAAGAGCCATCGCGTGTTACGGATTCTCTGCGAGTAGCGGCCCAAAGATCAGGCCGGAAAAGGGGGCATCGTAGATTCTCAACGCCGAACCGCTCTCATGGCCACCGAACTTGATTGAAAACGAAAATCCTTGAGCGACCTTCCCGGTTGCCCGTCGCACTTCCCGGCACCGTTCGATTCACCCTTGTCCCACCCGATGGTCGCTCGGCTGCGCCGGGATGGTTCTTTCGTCGACTGTCACCGTCGGCGGTGACGCCCCAGAAACCTCTCCGTTCCGCCGGCTCTTGAGAAATTCGGAGTGCGGAATGCGGAATGCGGAGTGAAGACAGCCAACCAGTCCTGAATCCGCACTCCGCTCTCCGCACTCCGCATTCGGAAGGCTCGGCCGGCGGGCCGCCTCAGTGGTCGCAGGTGTCTCCCGACGGTGCGTTGTCTGCCGGGTCCGGCGGGGGGCCAATCCAAAGCAACGGGGTTCGCTCTGGCCGTTAGCCGGACGCGCTAGCGACGGATGGCGAACCGGGTGCCCGCTCCGCCGACGGGAAGTCGTTCCCCGCACGGTCACCGTCGCTGGCGCGTCCGGCTA
>JAYTUF010000084.1:0-11372 GCA_043744755.1 Anatilimnocola sp. | reverse complement strand
TCGACTCGCGAAGCGAACTCGATCCGCGCGCCTCTGACACTACCTTCGTACTGTTTCAACCCGAGAAAGGACCCGCCGAACTGGCCCCGGGTCAGATTCAATTCTCCGTAATGGTGCGCGTGGTTTACGAGGCGACCTTGCCGAAGTGACCTTGCAGATGAGTGGGACGTCGTCGAACATGTTGTTGCCGGCGGGGTGGCACGCCCGACGAAGCTGTTCTTTCCTGGGTGGCACGGGTTCTCCCGTGTTCGCAGGCCATTTTCGAGCGAGTCAGTTGAGCGTTGCCGGGTGAATTCGAGCCGTTCTGAGGTAGGGTCACGCCGCAGGTACGGGTAAATTCCGTTGAGTGCTGGCGGAGTTGGCGAGGAGCCTTACCTCCGAGTATCAGGAAGACACGGGTCGAACCCGTGCGACCCGCACGACGTCGGACGCCTGACAAGGTTCGCTGGATCGAATCGTAGTAGTAGTAGTCCATCAAGCGATGATGGTCGGGTCCACTTGCCCAATCCGCTTACTGCGCCCGGTGCTGGGGCACCGGGGCTCCGTGCGCGGCTCTTTCATTATGCAATCGGGAATCCCCTGGAACTACAAAGGGAGATAGCCACTCCTGGCCAGAGCACAGGGTGGGCGCGGCAATCAGCGCTATCCCAAATCATTGAAGCCTGAAGTGCAAGCGAAGGAATTTCCGATGCTTCCTTCGCTTGCGCTTCAGGCTTTAAGGCGCCGTGAGTCGCAGCGGATGCTAGATCACGCCGCCGTGTACACGGTGGGGCGTGAGGTGGCTGGGCTGGTCGGTGAACCAGATTCGCTCCCACTCTTCCGTGATCTGCCGGAAGTTTTCCGACGTGAAGATGAGCTGCCGGGTTCGGACGGCCGGATCACCCGAATAAATCGGGATGAAGCAGCCCACATTGGCGGCCAGGCTAGCTGCGATGATAGCTCCCAGAATCCATTGCCGCATGATACCATTCCTCCGTGAAGTGCGACCGCAATCCCTTGCGTTGTCTGATCTTGCCAAGATTTCTTGGCGTATTACCGGTTCGCGATCGTACTAGTTCGTGCCTGCTGAGCCGTCGTTCAATCCTGGACCAGCATTGGGTGCTGGTTCATTGGCCAGTTCAGTTGAGGGGGGAACACCGTTGCCCTGCTTGGCAGCTTCCCGCTCTTCCAAAAGCCTGACCTTTTCTTCCATCTCCTTGCCGGGCTTGAAGGTTACGACGAACTTGGTGGGAACGTCGACCCGCGTGCCGGTGCGAGGATTCCGCGCTTTGCGGGCCGCTCGCTTCTTGACCTCAAACACTCCAAAGTTGCGAAGCTCAATCCGCCCGTCCTCGACTAGCGTCTCGACGATAGCATCGAACGTCTTCTGAACGATCTCTTTCGTCTTGAGCTGAGTCAGGCCGATCTCTTCGGAAATCGTCTTCACGATCTCTTTCTTGGTCACGACGGGCACTCCTCCCACTAAGGGCACTTGGCAGCTTTCTGCGGCAACGAAATAAGTTGCCTGAGAACGTTCCAAGTGTAGGTGGCGTAAGTATTAGAGTCAAGCGATCCGGTTCAATCTTGGCGGCTGCCGCGGGGTTACCCAGGTCGGCATCTGCCAGCATTTTACCGACTAATTTGGCTCCAAACTCCGTTTTTTCACCTGCTTCCCGAGGGAAGGCGATTGAGGAAATTGCCCGCCGCGCGTTTTCCTGTGCAACCACTTATCGGAATCCCCGGCAGCAAACTCCAGCACAATCGGCAAAGTTTCTCCAAGTGATGCAATCACAGCAAACGGCATGGTCGTTAAAACAGATCGCGATTTGTCGCAAACGATGATCAGACATGAACTTTCGAGCCCGGCCTTAGACCTTGACCGTCTTCCGCTGCTCTTCAATCGGACCCAGTTGATGGAGCTGCCCCTTCCCGCTGCCGGGGCAAACTTCGCAGGTTTGCTGCCAGGTGGCTGGGTTGCGGAGGTTGGAATCCCAGAAGGGCCAAGTTTTGCACTGCCGCGGGCGGGCACTGTAGACGGTGCATTTGCGCTTGTCAGTATCAAAGAAGACGCAATCGCCATTGGGGAACTCCTTGAGGCTCTTACGCACGCCAACCCGGCGCACGTAGAGCTCTTCAAACTTCGCGGGGTCGGCGGGCAGCACCAGGGCAGCTATCGCGGCAATCTCTTCGTTATTCACCCACACATAGCCGGGCGCTCCCGTGCAGCAATCGCCGCACTGCGTGCATTCAAATTGCAAGCCGGCGTGATACCAAGGCTGCTCAGTCATAGGCAGAATTACTCCTCTTGATCAGGCATCGTAACTTTGACGGCTAGACTATGGATGTAGCCAATCTTCAACTTCCAAACTGGGCACCTCGCGTCGCCAGCAAGATGCTAATATGATCTGTGTCGAGGACGATCACAGCGCACCATCGCGCTGCGCCGCTGCCCTATCCTCATCCCGAATTCGCTGCACATCCCGCTGAAATTCCTCGATATCGGGATCGTCTGCGAGGATGCCCAAGACGGAACGCCAACCACCCGGAGCAGGTTGCGACTGAACTAATCGAAACAGTTCCGCATAGCGGTTTTCCAACTCAGCGACCCGAGCTTCGAGATTGGGAGCATTCATCAGATCCTCACTTTCGGGGACTGCTTCAGTATATCAAAAAGGCGACGATCTGCAGCATGTCCACCGCTTGCATCCTTTCGGCCGAAATGTTCTTTGCCATGCGAATCGCGGCCGCGGCGAAGACGCTTGGTGTGCCGTTGCTCATTTTGCGGTCCGCCGCCGAAGTTGCGACGAAGCTGCCCGCCAACTGCAGGCTGGCGATGATTGACTTGGGCTCACTCAACCGGGATAGCAGCGCCGCCATCGACCTGCTCAGCTTAGTCGCCGGCATTCAAGCCGTTGCGCCGAGCGCCAAGATTGTCGCCTTCGGACCCCATGTCGATCACGAGCTATTGGAACGAGCGACCGCCGCCGGTTGCGAAACAATGTCCAACGGCGAATTCAACAGCCACTATGTGGACCTGCTGCAAGCCCTCTTGTCTAACTCCTGACTCCTGCCCCCCGCCCCTCCGCCATGCTCATCGCAACCGAAACCAACTGGTGGAGCCGTCCGGCAGGTGGCCGCGAGGTCCTCACGCTGTCGCTGCCGCTGATCATTTCCACCAGCTTCTGGGCGGTGAGTTGGTTCTTCGACCGGCTGTTCCTTACCTGGTATGACTCGGCGGCGATGGCCGCCTCAATGCCCTCCGGCATGTTGCACTGGGCGCTCCTTTGCTTGCCTTCGGGCATTGCCTCGTACGTCAATACATTCGTCGCTCAATATCACGGTGCTGGCGAGCAGCGGCGGATCGGCCTCGTTGTCGGACAAGGGATCTGGTTTGGCTTGGCCACCATTCCGCTCTTCGCGCTCACGATTCCTCTCGCGCCGTATTTGTTTCACGGCGCATCGTCCGACCTGGAACAAGTCAAACTGCAGACGCAGTATTTTCAATCACTGGCCCTTGGTGCCCCTGCGATGGTGATCGTCAACGCCATGTCGGCGCTCTACACCGGCCGCGGGCAGACGGGCCTGGTGATGCTGGTGAACATTGCGGGCAACTCGGTTGACCTGGTGCTCGACTACGCCCTCGTCTTCGGCGAGTTGGGCTTGCCCGAGTGGGGCATCGTCGGGGCCGGCGTATCGACCGCGATCGGCAATTGGTTCAACGTGGTCGTGTTCGCGCTGCTCATGCTGCGGCCGCACGACCGGCTGCACTTCGGCCTGGCCGACGCCTGGAAGCTCGACCTGCCGCTGCTGGGCCGGCTGATGAAGTTTGGTCTCCCCAGCGGCCTGCCGATGCTGATTGAAACGATGGGCTTTGCGATGTTGACGCGGTTCATCACCAGTCTGGGCGCGGTCGAAGGAGCGGCGACGGCGCTCGCATTCAACGTCAACTCCGTGGCGTTTGTGCCCGTCATGGGGCTGGGAATTGGCGTCTCGACATTGGTCGGTCAATACCTGGGCGACAACAAGGAAGATCTCGCCGCGCGAGCTACTTGGACCGGTCTGACCTTCGCGCTGGGCTTCAACCTAATCTTTGCTGCCGCCTATTGGTTCGTTCCCGATTGGTTCATCTACTTTCACGAACGAGGCGCCGATGCGGCCCAGTTCGGCCCCGTCCGGGAGTTGACGACAACGCTGCTCCGCTTCGTCGCCATCTATTGCCTGTTCGATGCCACGCAAATGATCTTCATCAGTGCGCTCAAGGGTGCCGGCGACACCAAGTTCGTGCTCTATGTCGCCGTGGTCCTAACCACGCTCAGCATTGTCGTTGGTCAGATCGCTCAGCACTATTTCGAAATGGGTATCTTCGGCTGGTGGAATGTGATGACCGGCTGGATCTGTGCCATGGCCGTCGTCTATCTCATCCGCTTCGTGGAGGGAAAGTGGCGGTCGATGCGGGTGATTGAGCCGGAGTTTGTGGCGAAGGTGGAAAGTTCTGAGTTCTGAGTTTTGAAGTTTTGAGACAGGAGTGAAAATGCAGTCAACAAATATCGACTTGTCTCAAACATCAGAACTAAACACGCAAAACTTCATCCAGCATGGCTTGTTAAATATTGACAAACAAGCCGGCGTCAGTTCGCGACTCGTTGTGACGCAAATCGAGCACGCGCTCGCGCCATTGGCCGTCGGTCATGCCGGCACGCTTGATCCATTGGCGACAGGTGTGCTGGTCATGGGCATTGGTCGCGCCACGAAGCTGGTTGATTATTTGCACCGCTTTTCGAAGACTTATGTCGCGACGTTCTTGCTAGGCCGCAGTAGCGATACGGAAGACATCACCGGTAAGGTGGAACTGCTCACCGATCCTAAGCAGCCTACGCGCGCCGAGATCGAGCAAGCCCTGCCGCAGTTCATCGGTTCGCTCATGCAGCAGCCGCCGGCCTTCTCGGCGCTGCGAGTTGCGGGCACACGCGCTTACAAGCTCGCCAGAAAAGGTCGCGCAGTGGAATTACCACCCCGGCCCGTCGTCGTTTATCGCTTTGAAGTTTTGCGGTATGAATATCCTGAGCTGCATGTTGAAATCGAATGTGGCAGCGGCACGTACGTTCGTTCATTAGGTCGCGATCTGGCCCGCGCGGTCGGCAGTGAAGCCCTCATGTCGCAACTGCGGCGCACGGCCATCGGCCCCTTCGCGATTGCGACTGCCATCGCCTCCGCTCAAATCCAATCCGACAATCTGGCGACGTGGCTGCAACCGTCGTTGCTCGCCGTCGGTAATCTGCCGCAAGTTTCTCTGCTGCCGCAGCAGACAGAAAAGCTTCGCAGTTGCGGCGTGCTCTTCGATCTGCCGCCCCCAACTGCGAATGAACCAGCCGGTTTTGAACTCGCCGCACTTGCGGAGGACGGCCGGCTGTTCGCGATTCTCACGCCCAGCCGGGGAGATCGCTGGAAGGTGAAGACGATGCTGGGCTGAGGTTAAAGAAGGGTCTCGTCACCGGACTGGACATGCAGCGGAATCACCGAGACCCGCCCCGTGGTTTCAAGCACCGCATACCGCACCTGATGCGGCCCCGCGTAGCCTGCGGCTCGGAGCGTCACTTCCAAATCGTGCTGGGTCATTTGCGATTGTTCCAGCGATTGATGATCGACCTTGCCGTTGTGAATCAGAATGACCGGACGCCCTTCAAGCAATCGCTCCAGCGTTTTGCTCCGGAACGCAAGCCAGGCGATCGCATAATTAAACGTAACAAGCGTCGTTGCCAGAATCACACCCGCGGTGATGCTGTTGTTGCCCCCGTTCATCGAGTTCTGCACGGCATTGCTGAGAACCAGCAACAGCACCAGGTCGAACGGAGTCATCTGGCCAATCTGCCGCTTGCCTGCCAGGCGGAGCAGCACCAACAGAAAGCCGAAGACAACAGCCGCCCGAATGACGAACTCCCACCAAGGTTGCGGACCCAGATCCCACACGGCAGTACCTCCCCTTGGCTCTCGCCAACGATTTCACGTTGAAAGCTAAACCCGCCGCTGCAATCGCTCAACTAGTGCCGCCACCTCGCGATCCAAATGAGGCAACGTCTCCTCCGGCCCGCAGCAATCCAGATCATGCACCTGCCAGAACTCAACCTTCGGCAGCCACCGCGCGAAGCCCTGCTCAATCATCTGCCGATGCTCAGCCTCCTTCACCGCCACCACCAGTTCGGCCGCCGCGAAGTCGTCGTCCGTTACCAGCAGCGGCAAACGCAGGTGCTCCGCAAAATTAATCTTCAACCGCTTGAGGGCCGCCATCGTATACCGCGACATCGGCCCCGGATTCAGCGGATCGGGTGCGAGGCCGCGCGAAACCGCCCGCCAAGCTAGACCCGCTTGCTGCGCTTGCGAATTAAACAAAATCTCCGCATACCGGCTGCGGTAATAGTTGCCGGTGCAGAGGAAGAGAATACTTTTCATGATGCCGATTTTAATAGCAAAGTAGGTTCGCGTCCGCGCTAACGAAGACAGCATCGGACATTGTCGAAGCAAACAGGTGGTACCGCCAGAGGCGTGGCATCGCCTTGTTCTTTGGAATAGAGTGAATGGGGAGCCGAATTATGTCCACAACTGAGCCGATCATTTCCGTTTCACTCGCGCAAGCTCAAACCGATCTGCCCGACCTCGTCGCGCGCTTGCAAACGCAGAGCGAAATCGTCATCACGGACAACAACAATCGCCCGGTTGCGAAACTCGTTGCTGCTCCGCCGCGCGGTGAGCGAAAGCTCGGCACGATGGCAGGCACTGTGCTCTACATGGCTCCTGATTTTGACACACCGCTCGAAGATTGTCGTGAATACATGTAGTGCGATTTCTTTTGCGCACTCACACGCACACTTCGTAAGACTTTGCCTTTATTAGCCATCGCCTTCAGCTGGTGGATTAAGGTCTAAAACGATTCCCGGCTTTACCCATTCCCAAACGGCATCGTCACTGCTAGTGCCAGCAACAACCTATTCAGGCAACCACCAGCAAGAGAGCCTGTCCGGCTTTGTGAGAGCATTTTGAATCGATCCCGGAGGGATCAAAGCCATTAGCCCCAGGTTGAGCGCAGCGACACCTGGGGTTCCCCGAGGCAAATTCCCTCTCCCGATCCCGAAGGGATCGCAGTCTTACGGCGCTGCGATCCCTTCGGGATCGATGCATGGTTTTCCCGGTTTTCCCCGGGTATCGGCTAACGCCTCGACCCGGGGCTAATGGCTGCGAACCCTTCGGGTTCAAGGCAGGTGCAAAAGCCGGAGAGTCTCTAAAGCTGGCGGCTAAGTGAATCAACTCATACCAACGGTTGCTCGCCCGCGCCTAATCCTCTCGAAACCTCTCCTCCACCCACGGGTCGCCGCGCATGTGATAGCCGCCGCGCTCCCAGTAGCCGGCCTGGTCGTGTTCCACGAGCTCGATGCCGCAGATCCATTTGGCACTTTTCCAGGCATACAGTTGCGGCACCATGCCGCGGACGGGGCCGCCGTGATCGGGCGGGATTAGTTCGCCGTCGTGCAGATCGGTGAGCAAGGCGTCATCGGCGAGAAAGTCCTTCAGCGGCAGGTTGGTCGTCCAGTTGTTGTCGTAACCATGACACACGACGAACTGCGCTGTTGGGTTGATTCCCGCGCGTTCCAATAGATAGCGAGTGGAAACGCCTTCCCACACATTGCTCAGCCGCGACCAGCGGGTCACGCAATGAAAATCAGCAAAGACCTTGACGCGCGGCAACGCTTGAAACTCGGCCAGCGTCAGTTCATAAGGCCGCTCCACCAGCCCGAAGACCTTCAATCGCCAACGCTCAAGCGGCGGCAACCGCGGCGTGCCAAACGCGTCGAGTACCGGCCACTTCGGGGTGCGGCTTTGTCCCGGCGGGATGCGGTTCGCGCGCAGCGTATCGGGGCTGATGATCGCATCGTCTGGCGGGAGAGGTGGTGGACCGGGCTGATATTTCGGATCTGAATCGGTTGGCATGGTGGATTTCCGTGAATTACGATCATCAAGCACAATCTCGGCAACTCGCTGGCTTCCCTTATCATGCTGGCTGCCCTTCATCATAGGGGCGAGTCACCCACAGTTGAATGATTCGCACGCGAATTAACTTGCTTCCGCGGGCTCCTTCAGGAATGATCAAAGGCAACAGAAGAGGCCTTAAGTTGTCCCGTGAAGAAACGGGTTCGGTTTGTACGCGCTTAAGGTGACGTCGATGACCAAAATTCTGGTGGTTGATGATTCCGCAGTGGACCGTCGTTTGATCGGCGGCCTGTTGGTTCAAGGGAATCTGTACGAAATCGATTACGCCGAGAACGTCTCCGACGCGCTGAACTACCTGCGCGACGGGCGGCCGGATTTGATCGTCACCGATCTGCACATGCCCGATCGGAGTGGACTGGAACTGGTCGCCGCGGTTCGGCTGGAGCATCCGGGCGTCCCTGTCATTCTGGTCACGGGTCACGGGCGTGAAACGCTGGCGGCCGAAGCGCTCCATTATGGCGCGGCAGGCTATGTTCCCAAGTCCCTGCTGCATCAACGGCTGCTCGCAGTCGTCAAAGAAACGCTGGATCTGGGCCGCGGTGATAAATCTTACGAACGACTGATCTCGTGCCTGCGACGCTGCGAATTCCGGTTTCGACTGGGCAATGATTTGGCGCTGATCGATCCGCTGGTGGACCTGGTGCAGCAAATGGTGAGTGGCATGAACCTGACCGATCCCACTGGCCGATTTCGGATTGGCTCGGCGATCAAGGAAGGCTTGCTCAACGCCGTGGTTCGCGGCAATTTGGAATTCTGTGCTGCCGAGCTGCGCGATTCGCACACGGCGCTCTCCGATCCCAAGCTGTCCCAAAAGCTGCTGCTCCGCGCTCAACAAAAACCATACGCGGACCGGACCGTGGATGTGCAAGTGAATGTGCTCGTCGAGCGCGCCGAGATCGTCATTCGCGACGAAGGCCCCGGCTTCGCCTGGCAACCGGCGCTGGCTGCCGCCCGCGATGTGGACGCCCTCGGTAAGCCCCACGGCCGCGGACTGGTCCTGATGCAAGCCTTCATGGACCAGGTGACGTACAACAAGCAAGGCAACGAACTGACGCTAATCAAACGCGCCGATGCACCCGAAGGCACCGCGTAGAAATCCAGCATTGTCCTGGCACAACTTAAATCGCACCGGCTACCGGCTACCGACTTCCTCTCAGCGGTCGTGTGGTGGTTCACAGCGGTCGTGTCCGCCCGGCCCGATGTTCGGCGAGTGCCCGCTCGGCCAGAGCGTCTAGCTTTCCCGCCCGTTCATCCTCCTCGATCTGGGCATCCCACTCGACTTCGGCTCGCTCATTCAGCCAAGCCCGCACTTGCGCCACTTGCTCAGGCGGCAATTCGGCGATGGCGGCAGTAATGGCTTCGACGGTAGTCATCAAGATTTCTCCGCGGGGGATGATAATTCAGCGTTCAATATAGTCCGGCCAGCGCCACGCGCTGACCTGCTCCATCCGGCCTCACTCCTGCAACAGCCAGTTCACAACCCACTGCGTCACCAGTTCCGCCACGGCGTAGCCTCCACAACCTCTTCGGTGATGGACGGTGGAGCCGGCTCGCCATGAGCCTGCAAACTCTCGAGATACCCCGCGATAGCTTCTTTGATATTGCCGATGGCTTCGGAACGCGTCATCCCTTGCGAAATGCAACCAGGAAGCGCAGGAACTTCGGCGACATAGACGCCGTCCTCATCCTGCTCAATGAGCACACGATATCGCACGGCATATACCTCCTGAAACCATAATCGACGAGGATGTGGGCCCTGCGCCCGTGACGTTCAGGATACCACGGGCTTCAGCACAGCGCGATTCTGAGTATCCACGACCAGGCCTTGACCGCGCCTGCTGCCCGCCACATTCAGCGGTCTCCCTTCTGGCGAACTAGTTATTAACTTGCGCATCCAGCGAGGTAACATAAATCCCCTGAGTGCTGTCGTCAAATGCGCAAGGTGTTGTCCTGTCGTAAGTTGATCGCAGGCTCGGGTCGCAAGATGAAACGGCGACTATTGCGCACGGCGAGTTTCGACCGTTCGACTAGCAAGTTGAAACTGGCCCCACGCAGGATTTTGCCTTTTGCCAAAATGGCAGGACCAGACGTGTCCAGTGCGGCGCATCTAATACGAAGGGCCTCGACGAGGCACCGGCTCTTTTTCAATTTGGTAGATTGTGAATGGTAATTTCTCGTGATGTTGTCGCGAGTGATGGTTGAGATCGTTATCACTGGTACTGTTATCGCGCTGGAGTGGTTATCAACGTAATTGATAAACGATAACATCTGGGTGAGAATATTATCACCATTCGCCGTTGAATAACTCGCGGAACTGAGCACGGAAGTCCTTGGGGCTGTGAGGTTTAGGTCCACGATCCGCCGTGAGTGGGGGTTATCAAGGATTCGGGTGAGAACAGCGTGCGTCCGACGTAAACCAAGCTGCCTTAATGGGTTACTAGCGAACCCGAAGCGCGAAAACGTATACAAAACTGTTATCAAAGCGGATTCGAGCCTGAATTCTGGGGAATTCAGCTACAGTTGGGGTTATCGCGCCGGCAAGCCCATCACCCTTTCTCTCCGTGGTGGGATTGGCTAAAGTGCCGCTGCAAATGGCCGTTCTGCCTGGCTGCAGATTGGCCGAAACTTTCTCTCCGAGCATCCCGCCCCATGGCTGATCCACTTCGCGTGCAATTGTTCGCCGCGGCGCATACCATTGTCGTCAAAGTGGGCACGCGCGTGCTGACTTCGGCCGATGGGACGCTGAATCACGAGCGGATCGACCGGCTGGCCGAAGAGATTTTGGCTCTGACCCGGCAGAACCGCCGCGTGGTGCTGGTCAGCAGCGGCGCGGTCGGCGCGGGGATCAGCCGGCTGAAGTTATCAGCCCGGCCGACGGACCTCGCCAAGTTGCAAGCGGTGGCCGCCATTGGTCAGGTGCCGCTGATCCAGGCCTATGACCGCACGTTCAGCAAGCATGGCAGCCACGCGGCGCAAGTGCTGCTGACGGCCGAAGACGTGGACGACCGGGCGCGGTATCTCAACGTGCGCAACACGCTGCTCTCGATTCTGGAGTTCGGCGCGGTGCCGGTGATCAATGAGAACGACACGGTCAGCGTTGAGGAGTTGCAAACCACGTTCGGCGACAACGACCGTTTGGCCGCGATGGTCACGAATCTGATCCGCGCTCCGCTGCTGATCATCCTTTCCGATATCGAAGGGCTGTACGACGGCGATCCCGCCCAGGCCACCTCGAAGCTAGTCAGCACCGTGCCGCTGATCGATCAAAGCATCTACGCTTTTGTCCGCGATAAGAAAACAGGTCTCAGCAAAGGAGGCATGGCGAGCAAGTTGGAAGCGGCGCGGATCGTGAC
>JAYTUF010000083.1:0-2906 GCA_043744755.1 Anatilimnocola sp. | reverse complement strand
GTGGCAGTTTCACTTGCGCGAACGAATTCAGGGCAAAGCTCACAAAGTCAGTGCGGACGCGCTGGCCACGTCTTCCTGGCGAAAACGGGCCGAGCATTACTCGAAATTGCTGGAGCATCGGCAGCACGACCGCGACGTACACGACCTGGGATTCATTTTCCTCAGCACTTATCTGCCTTGGTACGAACTGACCGGCGAGCAGCACTTGCACGACGTGCTGATCCAAGCGGGCCGCACGCTGGCGATGCGGTTCATGGAGCGAGGGCAATATCTGCGGTCGTTCGTGGCACCCGAGTCGCTGTTCATCGACATCATGATGAACGTGCCGATCATCTTCTATGCTGCCAATGAAACGAACGACCGCGAGCTCGCGCGCGTGGCCACCGCCCATTGTTTGACGACCCGCGATTATCTGGTGCGCGAAGATGGCTCGACCGCGCACGAAGGACTGTTCGATCTGGCCACGGGCAAGTTCCTGAAGCAGACGACCCATCAAGGCCTGGCCGACGACAGTGCTTGGGCTCGCGGCCTGGCCTGGTCGCTATATGGCTATAGCAAGTGCTACGCGCTCACCGGCAACCCAGATTTTCTGGCAGTGGCCGAGCGGAATGCCGATTACTGGATCTCCCGCTTGCCCGACGATCGCATTCCCCTGTGGGACTTTGACGCGAATCTCAAAGAACCCGCTCCTTTCGGCAACCAAAAAGAATCTAGCGCCGCCGCCATCGCCGCCAGCGGACTGCTCGACCTGGCCCGGCTGACCGCGGACGACAACCGGGCGGAACAATACGAAGCCGCCGCGCTGGCGATGCTCGACCAACTCTGCACGCCCGCGTATCTCGCCCGCGAAACGCCCGGCTGGGAAGGGATTCTCAAGCATGGCGTGTATCACACCGCGAAGAACCTGGGCGTCGATGAATCGGTAATGTGGGGCGAATACTTCTTTGTCGAAGCGCTGACCAAAGTCGTCTGCAGCCAATTCAACCGCGTATCGCCGGAAGTGCTGGAGCGAAACCGCGAGCAGTATGCGGCGTTTCGCTTGGGGCAGTGATTCACGCGCTCATTTCCGGCACGCGCTCGAGGGAGATTTCCTTTTCCTGCCACCAGGCCCGGGCGTTGTCGCGGGTCCAACTTCCGGAGTCGAGGCAACGCTCCAAGGCGGAGGCAAGTTCGGTAGCGGATTGGTACCTCTCTTTGGAAGCTTTCTCCAGGCACTTGAGCACGACGGCTTCGATGTCGGTGGCCAGATCGGCGCGATGCACGGAAGGCCGGGCCGGCAGTTCGTGGGCGTGCTTGATCATGATCTTGAGCGGCTTGTCGTCTTCAAACGGCGGCTTGCCAGTGAGCAGGTAATAGAGCACCGCGCCGAGCGAATAAACGTCGCTGCGCGAATCCGGCTCGGCATCGCCGGTTGCTTGCTCGGGTGACATGAAGAGCGGCGAACCCGTGATGGTTCCATCCGCGGTGAGGTGGGCCGCATCTAAATCCATCAGCGGCTTGGCGAGGCCAAAATCGAGCAGCTTCACCACATCGCACACGCCGCCGCGCGAAGCGGTGAAAATGTTCGCGGGCTTAATATCGCGATGAATCAGACCCAGGTCATGTGCTTCCTGCAACGCATCGCAGGCCTGGCGAATCAGGTAAATCGCTCGGCCGGCAGGGAGCGGACCATGCTTGCGGACGAGTTCAAACAGGTTCATTCCCGGCAGGTATTCCATTACGTAATAGAACGTGCCATCATCAGCCCGACCGTAGTCGAAAATATCAATCGTGTTCCAATGCGACAGCCGGGCGGTCGCCTGCACTTCGCGCTCGAAGCGGGCGAGCACTTTGGGGTCCCCCGCTTTCTCCGGCCGGATGACCTTGATGGCACAGGGACGCTTCATCAACTGATGTTCGGCCAGATAGACTTCGCCCATGCCGCCACTGCCGATCAGTTGCTTGAGCTGGTACTGGCCGAGCCGCTTGGCCTGATAGACCTCGCTCCGCAGGGTGTTGATGGTATGCACGCCCCACACCGCGCTGCTCGCGGCGATGGCCATCACGAGGATCGTGGTGATGATTACATCCCATCGCTCGATTAGCAATTCGGCAGCGCGTGATTGGGTCAAGGCGCTTAGCAACAGCAACAAGACTGGGATCACCGCGAGCGACCCAATAAAAACGGCCGCTCGTTGCCAGTTGTTGGGGATGAAAAGGGCATAAATATAAATTGGTAACAGCCAGGCCGCAGCGACTTCTGGATGCAATCCATAGTTTTCAACGAGATAGGTTGTATTGCTGTGATGTAAAGACATAAAAAACAGGGATGGGACGAAGAACGTGGCGATCTCGAACCAGCGCAGTTCAGAAAGTGCAAAGTCCCGCGGCGAGCAGAGGAGGTAGGCAATCCCGCCAATCAAGAACGTCGCGCAGATGTGGGCACTCACGTTCAGCACGAATCCGCCGCGATCGATGCGGTCGAACGAAGTCAGGTGCCAGATCAAAAATATTGTCAGCCCCGCGAAGATTAGCAGCGATGCCGATTGCAGCCGGGTGCGGAGCAGATGCGTGACTTCCGACCGCACCGCAGTGCTATTGCCATCGCGGAGATGCAGCCGGCAAACTTCTTGACTGCTATCGGCACTGGGATCCGAGGGCGCATCGAGCGTGACATCGCCGGGGCTGAGCGAGAGCCTGGCCGACGACTCGGGCTGGGTTTGGGGCTGGGCCGAAAGTCTCACGATGCGGACTCGCCAGGGTGGGATGGAACCTCACCCATCATACCGCATCGCGCGGGCTAATTGTTCCCCACGCTGGCAATCGCTCAGGGCAACGCACTTTGTCACAGGAGGTTGTCTTTTCAGGATACTGGATCGCTGGGAGGGCGACGCTCCTGCGGAGCCGGAATTGCGAAATGGCATGTT
>JAYTUF010000082.1:0-2909 GCA_043744755.1 Anatilimnocola sp. | reverse complement strand
GATTCCCACGAGCTTGACCAATCTCAACTGCTATTCTCCGGACTATTCAGTCAGCCAAAGCGGTGTGGGGTTTGCCGGCGGACGAGTGAAACGTTTGGCCATCGTCAAACTGACGGCCTATTCGAGCCTGGGCTTGGTTGCGGAAAGCACCAAACTGCGGATCGCTCACGAAACGAAATAAGTGGCGGTCGTCTGGCCTGCGTTTTCTTTTTCGGCCTTCCAGAATTGATTGTTAAGGGGATTTCCGATGGTCCGCAATCGCCGTTTGCTGCGCCGCTGTCGTCGAGGGAACATCGTCGTCCTGACCGCGTTCATGATGATTTTCCTGATGGCTGTGCTGGCCCTTGCCATTGATCTGGGATATCTGGTGACGGCTAAAAACGAGTTGCAACGGTCGGCGGACGCCGCCGCGCTCGCGGGGGCCTGGGAATTGATCGACGAGACGGCTCCTGCTGGGCCGGTCTCCGTCGCCGCCCTGACGGGTGCGGCGACAAATGTTGCCGGCGAATACGCCGCTTACAACAGGGTGACGAGCGAGGCGCCCGCTCTCTCCGCCACTGACACAGAAATTGGGTACATCGCCGATCCACTCAATCCCGCCTCGCCGCTCGTGGCCACCAGCGCGTTCAAGCCGAATGCTTTGCGGGTAAAGGTGCAAAAGACCAGCCTGCAAAACGGGGAAGTCCCGTTGTTCTTTGCTCGCGCGTTGGGCCGCTTGAGCGCCGCTTGCGAAGCGGAAGCGACCGCCGCCCTCATCAACAATTTCGGCGGCTTCCGCATGCCTTCAGGTGGCGGCAATCTGGAGTTGCTCCCCTTCGCGCTCGATGTGGACACTTGGAATAATTTGATGGCCGGGGGCGGCGTCGATCAGTTTAGTTACAACGCCGAAACGGGGACCGTCTCCAGCGGCAGCGACAATGTCCGCGAAGTCAACTTGTATCCCCAGGGAACGGGCTCCCCTGGCAACCGAGGCACCGTCGATATCGGCGGCAGCAACAACAGCACCACCGATATTAAGCGCCAAATTCTGGAAGGGATCAGCCCCGCCGATATGGCCGATCCCGCGATGGCCCACTTCAACGGCGAACTAAAGTTCGACAGCCGCGGCGAACTGGAACTCAACGGCGACACGGGCATCAGCGCCGGTGTGAAAGAGGAACTGGTGTCGATCATTGGCCAGCCGCGGATCATTCCGATCTTCAGCACCGTCGCCGGCCCCGGCAACAACGCTCAGTACACCATCGTGAAATTCGCCGGCGTCCGGCTGCTCGACGTACAACTGACCGGCAGCATGAGCAGCAAGAAGGTCATCATTCAGCCCGCCAACATCAAGGTCCGCGGCGGAATTCCCTCGAGCACTCCCGGCACGAGTTACTTCATCTACTCGCCGGTCTGGCTGGTTCGCTGAGGCAGTCAATGTTGTCCGCTGGCCTCGATCAAGCTCAGGCCATCACATCCCGAATCGGTTCCGCCCCTTCGACGCCGACGAGTTTTTGATCGAGGCCGCCGTAAAAGTAGGTGAGGCGATCGGGTTCGAGGCCCATCAGTTGCAACATCGTGGCGTGCAGATGCTTCACATGGAAGGGCTTCTCCACCGCGGCAGCGCCGATTTCGTCCGTGGTGCCGACGCTGATGCCACCCTTCACGCCGCCGCCGGCCATCCACATGGTGAAGCCGTAGGCGTTGTGATCGCGGCCGGTGCCGTTGGCGTATTCGGCGGTGGGCTGACGGCCGAACTCCCCGCCCCAGACAATGAGCGTGCTCTCGAGCAGGCCCTTCTGCTTCAGGTCGGCAATCAGCGCGGCGATGGGCTTGTCCGTCTCGCCCGCGTGCAGGTTGTGATTGTTCGCAAGGTCGCCGTGGGCGTCCCAGTTGTCGTCGTTGTGGGCGCCGCCGGAATAGAGTTGTACGAACCGCACGCCGCGCTCGACCAGCCGCCGCGCGAGCAGGCACTGCCGGCCGAAGGTGGCAGTCTTCTTATCGTTGAGGCCGTACATTTCGGTAATGCTCTCCGGCTCGCTGGCGATGTCGGTCGCTTCCGGTGACGACGTTTGCATCTTGAAGGCCAGTTCATAACTGGCGACGCGGGCGGCCAGCGCTTGATGATTGGCATGGGCCGCGGAATGGTCGTCGTTGTACGTGCGGAGCGTATCGAGCAGCCGTCGCTGTTCGGCTTCGGTCATGCCCGCCGGACGCGCCAGGTCGAGGATCGGAGTCCCTTGCGAGCGGAACATGGTCCCTTCGTACTGGGCCGGCATGTAGCCGCTGCTCCAGTTCTTGGCGCCACTGATGGGGCCGCCGCGGGGATCGAGCATCACCACAAAGCCGGGCAGGTTTTCGTTCACGCTTCCCAGGCCATAGTTCATCCACGAGCCGATGCAGGGGGCCCCGCTGAGAATCTTGCCCGTGTTCATCTGAATCATGGCCGAGCCGTGAATGGGCGAGTCGGCGGTCATCGAATGCAGGAAGGCGATGTCATCGACGTGCTTCGCGAGATTGGGAAACAGATCGCTCACCCATTTGCCGCACTCGCCATACTGCTTGAACTTCCAGCGCGGCTCGACGATTCGGCCCTGATCTTTTTTTCCGCCGCGGCCAAAGGTTTTGACCTTGATCGTCTTGTTGTCCATGCCGGTCAGGGCCGGCTTGTAATCAAAAGTATCCATATGGCTGGGCCCGCCATACATATACAAAAAGATGACGCTCTTGGCCTTGGTGGCGAAGTGCGGTTTCTTGGGAGCCAGCGGATTGGCAAACGCGGGTTTGCTTTCCGCCGCCTGCGTTGGAACGATCAGATCGTTGCCCATCAGCCCCGCGAGGGCGATGCCGGTGAAGCCCGCGCCAGTCTGCCAGATGAATTCACGCCGTGTTCGGCCACAGAAGTTTTTCATGGTTAGTTGGAGTTCCGG
>JAYTUF010000081.1:0-11410 GCA_043744755.1 Anatilimnocola sp. | reverse complement strand
CCCCCTTTGCCGAACACCGAGATCACCCCCGTGCCGGTCGCTTGCAACAGGCCATTCGAGACATCCACGCCTACGAAGTTGCCGCTGTTCGGCGTGGCCTGCTGATTGGCTTCGACGGTCAAGGTGCCGTTCACGGTCACCACGCTCGAACCGCTCGCCAACGTAATATTCCGGCTCGCCTTCAAAGTCGCAGTGCCGGAGCCCAAGATGAGCAAATTGGCGTTAACGCCCAGGTTAATCGTATCGATGCCCGGCGTCACGCTGTCGTTCTGCAGATCAATGTCCAGATTCCGCCCCGCCGCGAAGTTGAGGTCGGCATTCAGATTGACAACGTCGTCTCCCGTGCCGCCGTTGATCGTGAGCGCGGCATTGAAGGGACCATCGGCATCGACCGACGTGATCGTCACCGTGTCGTTGCTCGCCGCGGCATCCAGGGTGAGGCTGGCCGAAGGAGTCGCGAACGTGAGACTTCTGCCGAGCGTCGAGCTGAGCAGCATGTTAGCGCCTGCCGCATCGACGAGCGTGATCGTCTCCGCCCCGGCATTGAGCGTGAAACCGCGATCCACAGCCAGGAGGCCGTCGACAATAGGCTCGAGTCCGCTGTAAGTGATGCTCCCCGCGATCGCGCCGGCGAGGAGAACGCTGCCGTCGCTGGCATTGGTGATCGTATGCGCGATCGAAGTCGTCGAGCCGCTTGTCAGCGTCAGCGAGTCCCCCGCGCCCGCGCCAGCGCCATAAACTACGCCGCCAGACGGGAGCGGATTGCCGCCGGAGAAGTTGAACGTTAGCGAATCATTCCCCGCGAGTGTATTGACCTGCAAATTGCCAGTGATCGAGGCCAAAGGCACCTCCACCGTATACAGATCAATGGCCGTCACGCCGGTCAGCGGCTGCAGCGTATTATTGGGGTCGTTGATCCGAATGTTCGCGCCGTTGCGGGTGATGGTCAGAGTGTCGTTCGAAGTGCCGCCCAGAACATCCGTAACGATCAGATTTCCGCCGATCACTTCCACGTTGGTGGTCCCCGGTGGAAACGCCACGGTGAGGACCACATCGTTCCCGCTGCCTCCTACGTAGCTGATCGTCGCCGCCAGGCCACTGCCCAGGAAGTTCGTTGTAACCGTGGCCCCTTCCGCGAGGCCGGCGAACGTGCCGGTGATGGCATCGACATTGTCGTTATTCACCAGCATGAACGTTTCACCGCCGGCCGGTGAATAGAGCCCCGTCACGACCAGGTCCACGCCCGTCAAATTCACCAAGCCCGCGATATTGAGTTGCTGATACTGCGTATCGACGGTCGTGCCCGCGATGTTCACCACCAAATCATCGCCACTGCCAAACGCCAGCGTGCCGGCGCCGGTCGTCGCATCCACGCCGTTCGTGGCTGGTGAAACACTCGTGCCCGGATTGAGCGTGATGTTGCCGCCGTTCGAATTGAGTGAACCGGTGGTAAAGTTGATCGCCGCCGCACTGTTGATGTTCAACACTGTCGCCGCGGGACGGGTGATGCCGCCACTAATCGTTACTGCTCCACTCACGCCATCGCCAATGATGAGCGTTGCCGCCGTGACGCGATCGAGTTCCGCATCGGTCAGCCCGAGAACGCCCGCCGCATCGGCAGCGCCCAGATTGATCTGCTGTCCCGCTGTCTTGGGCAGCAGCGTGACGGTGCCCAAGCTGGCATTCACCGTGAACGTGCTTTCAATGTTCAGGCTGTCGGCGGTGATCCTGAGCGGGCCGCTGCTGGTCGTGGTGATGCTCGCCACGTCGGTTAAGTTCACCGCGAAGCCGTTTGCACCAGCGCCGGCTGTGCCCAAAATGTTCACGCCCCCCGAACCGGCACTGACGAGCGCATTGCCCAGGGAAATCAACACGCCATGATTCAAACCGCCGCTGCCGCCGCCACCCGTGCCTGTGATCGTCAGGCTCCCCGTGCCGCCGGCGCTCACATTCGCGCCGCTCGTGAAAACCACGCCCCAGCCATCGACACTAGAGCCGCTGCCCGCACCACTGCCGGTAATCGAGACATTGCCGCTGGATGAATTGACTATCGAGCCAGTGCCAGTGACATACACGCCGAGATTACCGTTGCCGGAGACAGTGTTCCCTTGTCCCGTCATGGTCAACGTGCCACTGCCGGCCGCGGTAATCGTGCCCGCGCTCGCGACATGCACCGAGACATTCAGGCCGCTGCTACCGCTGCCGCCGCCGTGCCCATCGACGAGGACATGGCCGCCAGTTGTTGCAAGGGAAGATCCAGCGTCCGTAACATATACCCCGTCGTTGCTGTTGCCGGTCGAAGCGCCGCCGGTGCCGCGGATCGTATTCGTCCCCGCATTCCCGCCGATAATATCGCCCCCGCCATGAACATAAACGCCGTGTTGACTCCCGGCTGAGTCATTCCCGCCCGTGCCGTAGGCCGTGATGATGCCCGTGGCAGTCGAGATCAACGCATTGTTCACATCCAAGCCGATAAAGTTGCCGCTGGTCGGGGTGACCTGCTGGTTGCTGCTGAGCGCGATGCCGCCGGCCGCCGTGGAGAGACTTGATCCGCTGCTGAGCGAGATGTTCCGCGCTGTCGTCAGCGCGACCTGTCCGGTGCCGGCCAGCAATAGATCGCTGGCGGTGGTCGAGAGGCTGATGGTTCCAGTTGCAAACGCAGTGAGGTTCTTATTCGCAGCCAGGTTCAGCGCCGCCGCGAACGTGATGCTGCTCAGCGGCGCGACGGATGTCGCCAGCGTCAACCCCGCGGTGAAATCGGGCACCGCGTTGAACGTGAGCGAATCGGCCGCGTTGCCGCGAAAGATTGTGACGCCGCCGGAGGGATTGCTGAAATCGGTGGCGAGGAACGTCGTCGCGCTCAACCGCGAGAGACTATTAGCGGCGGCCGTATCATCGCCGAAGTTCACCGTGCTCGCAGCAGACGGGAGATTGAAGACGACATCGGTGGCCGCGCCACTGTTGTCAATCTCTTGCTCCAAGCCGGTGTAGCTCACCGTGCCGAAGTTGCTCAGCACGATGTTGCCATCGCTGGGATTGGTATAGTTGTAGGTAACCGTTCCTTGAGCACCGCCAGTGATGTTCAGCTTGTCGGCCGTTCCCGTCGTGGGATTGCCACCGTTAAAGAACAGCCCCGTGGGAGGAATTGCATCGCCGCCGGACAGATCGAGCGTCAGCGTGTCGTTGCCGCCCAGCAGATTGAACGTCAACGAGCCGGTGAGAGCGCTCACCGGCACCCGCAGCGTACGGTTACTGTTGGAAAGCGTGCTGGCGGGCGTGGTGACCGGCGCACCGACGAACGCTTCGACCGAATCGGTGAATTCCAGATAGTCGGTGCCGCTGACGTTCACGCGCACGACCGACAAGATATTGTTCTTCCCCGTTACATCCATATCGGTGATCGTCAGGTCCGATCCCGCGAACGCGGCTGACAGCGTGCCGGCGACCGCCGCGCCAAAGCCCGTGCTTTGCGAGCCCACGCGAATCGTGCCACTGGCTTCAGTTACGAACCGGGCGAAGAAATTGCCGTTCGCGTTGTCAAGCACAATCGGCTGTTGCAAGCTGGTGCTGGCGGCAGCCCCCTTCACATGATTCACCGTCGGCGCGATGACCGGCCCCGCGACACCCGACGTGCCGCTCGACCAGGTGACCGCTCCCGCGTCCGCCAGCCCCCCAGCATCCCACAACCGGCTGCTCACCACATAGTTGCCATTGCTCAGTGCCAAAATGCCGTCGAGACCTACTTGGTCACTGGCCGAAGAGCCGATCAGGCTGTTGCTCGCGCTCACCGCGCCGGTAAGGCCCGCGGTTCCATTCCCCCAAGTCACCGCGCCGATATTCACCAGCCCGGCGTTATCCCAGTTGGTGCTAGTCACCACATAGTTGCCATTGGTCAGCTTCGTAATTCCGTTGCTGCCGATGCGATCTTGGGCAGTGCTTCCCACCAGACTGTTCGTCGGGCTGATTGCGCCGCTCGTTCCAGCCGCGCCGTTCCCCCACGTTACCGCGCCGACGTCGACCGTGGCGCCGTTATCCCAGTTGGGCGAGTTAACAATGTAGTTCCCATTCGAGAGCGCGGTCATGCTCCCAAAATCACCCACCAAGTCGCCCGCCACACTGCCGGTCAAACTATTGGCAGCGCTCACGGTTCCGCTGCTGCTACTCGCCCCATTGCGCCAGGTAACCGCTCCCAAGTACACCCCCAGCGTGCTTTGCCAGAGCGGAGAACCGAAAACATAGTTGCCATTGGTCAAGGGTATGACCCCGGCATATCCCAGCCTGTCGTTAGCGGTCGAACCGATGATGCTGTTCGCGGGTCCAACCGCCCCGACTGTCCCGCCAGCACCATTGCCCCAGGTCACGGCGCCCACGTTGTTGGTCAGGCCGTTATCCCACGATTGACTCGCGACGACATAATGCCCATTCGATAGCGGAACCACGCCGCTTTGACCGACCGCATCCGCAGCCAGCGTTCCCACGAGGCTGTTTGCAATGCTGACCACACCAGCTGATCCCGCTGCGCCGTTGCCCCAAGTCACCGCGCCTATATCGGAGTTCGATGCATTATCGACCGTTGGACTGACGACCACGTAGTTGCCATTGGTCAAAGCCCGAATGCCGCTGATGCTGACTTGATCGCTGATTCGCGATCCCACGTGGCTATTCGCGCTGCTGATCGTCCCCTTTACCCCCACCGTGCCGCTGCCCCAAGTCGCAGCGCCGGCATCGATCGCCGCGCCCGCATCCCAAACCGGCGAACTGATCACGTAGTTGCCGTTGGTTAATAAGGCCGTGCCCGAATCCCTGCCGACTTGATCTTGAGCCGTCGAACCCACCAGGCTGTTTGCCGCGCTCACCGTGCCGACAATCCCCGCCGTGCCACTGGCCCAAGTCGCCGCGCCGGCATTGGCCACGCCCGGACCGTCCCAGTTCGGACTCATCACCACGTAGTTGCTGTTGGTCAGTTCCAGAATGCCGCGGCTGCCTAATTGGTCATCCGAACTGCTGCCGATCAGGCTGTTCGCGCTCGAAACAGTGCCCACGATCGCGCTTGTTCCGCTGGCCCAAGTGACCGCGCCGGCGCTGGTGAAGCCACCGTTGTTCCAGGTCGGACTGGTGATGACATAGTTGCTATTGGCCAGCACCTTCACGCCGTTGTAGCCCACGCGATCATTGGGCGAGCTGCCAATCAGGCTGTTCGCCGCGCTCACGGCTCCGCTGATTCCTGTCGTCCCACTGCCCCAAGTAATCGCGCCCACATCCACGACATTCACGCCATTGTCCCAGGCAGCGCTCACCACCACATAGTTGCCATTGGGCAGTGCCAGCACGTTGCCCGTGCTGGCAATCGAATCGCCGGCCGAGCTGCCCACCAGGCTGTTGCTGGCACTCACGACGCCGCTTACGCCCGTCGTGCCGTTTCCAAAAGTCACTGCGCCAACGAGATTGCTGCCGCTATGCCAGCTCGTCGAGCTCACGACGAAGTTGCCGCTGGCGAGCGCCGTCACACCGGTATGACCGACCAGATCGTAATCCGTGGAACCACGCAGCGTGCTGATCAGCGCTCCCGTCGAGCCGTTGAACAGATACACGGCCCCCGCGTTAAACCCGCCGGCATCGTCGAAGGGAGATGTAATCACGACATTGCCAGTGCTCAGCGCCACCACCGAATGGCCAAACTGATTGCCGGCGGCTGGATTGGGGTCAATGAAATCAACCGCCATCACGCGGCGTTCCTCGAGCGGCTCGAACAAAAACTGCCGCTTTCGCGCGCGGGCTCTCACCGCGGACTGTTTGGCTGGCGTCTGACGAGACTCCCCAGTACGGCGAACAAAGCGATTCCACAAGGTCTGCAAGGGGCGTGACATACGTGGTGACCGGAGCTTGAACAACGAACCAAATAGACAACGGGCAGCGGAGCGGCAACGGGCGAAGTAAATCGCCACCGAGGCAACATCAAGTGCGACGAGCAATGTGAAAACGGTCCTGCCCTAACAAGGGGACAATGCGCCGATTAGGGCAGAATAAGGTTGCCGGCAGCCAAGGGCAATCGGCGCGCTTCAATTTGCATCCTGCGAGTGCAGGCGGGCGCGGCATCGGGAGCGGTGTCAAGGAAGCTAAAGGCATCGGCCCATTGTAATCGCTCCTGCAAAAACCGCCTGCTCCTGGCGCGTCAATTTCGCGAGGAGAATCGCCCTGTTGCAGGCCTGAATTCACGTCAAAACTGGCTCATTTGGGTATTTCTCGCATTCCTGACCGGAAAATTCATCCCAGGCCGCACAGATTGTCGATACTCGCAAGGCCAGCGAAAGGCAAAGTGGTCCGCTAGCGGGTGCTGAAATGTCGCTTCCCCAGAGCATTTTTCAGCAGGCTGCGAAATCGGCGGGAAGATGGCGAACCACGGCGTCCCAGCCAGCGTAGGCTAGAAGGCGTAAACTTCTGACCTTTACCCATCCGGCAGTTTACGGCACAATCGCCGCACAACTCCCGGATTCCAGCAATTCGGGGCTGGTCCCCCAAAACCCGAACCCAGGCGTGACGATTCGCAAGCGACCGCCACGAGGGCGATCAGGCGAAACTTCACAGGTCAGGAAGACCAACCAAGCAAGGAGTGCTGAGCGTGAAAGTCTGCTTTCCCGCCACGATTGTGGCAGGCGTCATGTTGTTCGCAATTCAATCCACCTCCGGCCAGCAAGGCCCGGTAGGTCCTCCGGGAGGCAATCCGGCTGCTCGTCAGCCCGGCGCCGTTGCTCCCGCAGCCGCTGCCTCACGGCCGGCAACAACCAGCATCGCGGTGATCGACATCGCCAAGATCTTCAAAGGGCACAATCGCTTCAATGACATGATGCTCGACATCAAAAAAGACATTGAAGATTTCGATGCCTACGTCAAGAACGAAACCAACAAGCTGAAGGCGATGGGCGAAGCCATCCAGCAATACAAAACGGGCTCGCTGGAGTACAAACAGCGCGAAGAAGAAGCCGCCCGGCTCACTTCCGATTTGCAGGTAAAAGTCGGACTGAAGAAGAAGGAACTTTTGGAACAAGAAGCCAAGGTTTACTTCCAAGTTTATCGCGAACTGGAACAGAAGGTCGCCACGTTTGCTCAACTGCACTCGATCACGATGGTGCTGCGGTTCAACAGCGACGATATGAAGGAAGAAGACCGCAACAGTGTGCTGCAAGGCGTGAACCGGGCCGTGGTGTACTATCACCCGAATCTCGATGTCACCAACCATGTGCTCTATGAGTTGAACCTGAACACGGTGCGCCGCAATCCGAATCCTCCGGTCAATCAGCCTGGCGTTCCTACCGGCACCCTCGGCACCCGGCCGCAGATTCCCGGCGGACCCGGTCCCGG
This sequence comes from Anatilimnocola sp., assembly GCA_043744755.1. Taxonomy (GTDB): domain Bacteria; phylum Planctomycetota; class Planctomycetia; order Pirellulales; family Pirellulaceae; genus Anatilimnocola. The sequence continues at coordinate 4,051 of JAYTUF010000081.1, read as the reverse complement.
TCCAGCCCCTCGCCGCTAGTAACATTGCGGCTCCAATCGTCCCTTTCGCCGGCCCGGAAACTCCCTTCCGTGGCCGGTGTTGTTGCGAGCCTCGCGCTCGTCTGGCCAACCTCACCCTGAGTTGATGCTCCCCTGATGGCCTCGCTGCGAACACAACAGACGCTGGCCCAAGTGGCCACGCTTACCGGCTTCGGATATTGGAGCGGCAAAGATGTCCGGGTCGAACTTCGACCCGCGGCCATCGATACCGGCCTGCTCTTCGTCCGCAGCGATCTCGCCCCGCATGTGCGTATCAAGGCGTGCGCTCACAACCGACTCGAAGCGCCGCGGCGGACCACGCTCGCCGCGGGCAACGCCCAGGTCGAGATGGTCGAGCACATTCTCGCCGCGCTCTATGGCCTGCAGATCGATAATTGCGAAATCTGGGTCGATCAGCCCGAAATGCCCGGCTTCGATGGCTCCAGCCTCGCCATTGTCGAAGCCATTGATGCAGCCGGCATCGTGCCGCAAGCTGCCCCTGGTAAACGGCTGATCATTTCCGAAGTCACCCGCGTCGGCGACGACGATAGTTGGGTCGAAGCCCGCCCCATCAAGAACGGCAGCGGGCTCTCGGTGAAGTATCGCCTCGACTATGGCCCGGAATGCCCGATCGGCCGCGAGACCATCGAGCTGAAAGTCTCGCCCCAGACCTTCCGCACGGAACTCGCTTCGGCCCGCACGTTCCTGCTCGAAGAAGAAGCCAACTGGCTCCGCTCACGTGGCCTCGGCACGCGGGTCACGAATCAAGACCTGCTCATCTTCGGGCCGACCGGCCTGATCGATAACACGTTGCGTTTCGAAAACGAATGCGTCCGCCACAAAGCGCTCGACCTCGTCGGCGACCTGGCCCTCGCCGGCTGCGAACTCGTCGGCCACGTCATCGCCCACCGCAGCGGCCACCGCCTCAACGCCGAACTAGTAAAGACCATCGTCCAAGAAGGCCGAGTCGAAGGCGGCCTAAGAAGAACAGGATAAAGTACCTCCTGACCTCCTGACCCCTGACCTCCTGACCCCCTGACCCCCGATGTCCCACTTAATCCATCCTTCCGCGGTTATCGATCCGCGGGCTGAAATCCACGCGGATGTGGAAGTGGGCCCCCATTGCGTCGTCGGTCCGCTGGTCACGATTGGCAGCGGCACCCGGCTGATTGCCAACGTCACCATCATGGGACGGGTCACGCTGGGCCGCGGCAACCGTGTCTTTCCCGCGGCAGTACTCGGCGGCGATCCGCAGGACATCAGCTACCGCGGCAGCGATACGCAGGTCATCATCGGCGACGATAATCTGATTCGCGAAGGGGTCACCATCAATCGCGGCAGCGAAAAGGAAGACGGCATCACTTCGCTGGGCAGCGGCTGCTTTATCATGGCCGGCAGTCACATCGCCCACGATTGCCGAGTCGGCAACCGGGTCATCATGGCCAACGCCACGCTCCTCGGCGGACACGTTCATGTTCACGACGACGCCACCATTTCCGGCGGCGTGGCCGTCCATCATTTCTCGACCATCGGCAGCTTCAGCTTCACCGGCGGCCTGAGCCGCGTGCTGCACGACGTGCCTCCCTACATGCTGGCCGAAGGGAATCCCTCCCGGCCGCGGTGCATCAACCTGGTCGCTTTGAAGCGCAACAATTTCTCGGCCGACACCATCCGCGCCCTGGCCGAAGCGCATCGCCTCATCTTTCGCGCGCGGGTCGGTCTCGATCATGCGAGGGAACTGCTGCGGGCCAGCGAATTGCTGATGCCTGCCGTGAATCACTTGCTCAGTTTTTTGCAGAATCAGCACGAAGGCCGCCACGGACGCGGCCGCGATCGCCGGAGAGCCGCATGAACGCTTCGCCTCAAACACCGCTTCGCCTGGCAGTCATTGGCGCGGGACATTTGGGGCGAATTCATGCCCGCCTGGCGCAGCAACTGACCGGTGCGCAGCTCACCGTGGTCGTCGATCCGGTGGAACCCTCGCGCCAGGCCGTCGCCGCCGAATTGCAAGTCGCGACCCACGCCGACTATCACCCGGTACTCGCGCAATTCGATGCCGCCATAGTTGCGACCCCGACACAGTTTCATCACGCCGTCGTCATGGAATTGCTCGAGCGCGGCAAGCATGTGCTCGTCGAAAAGCCGATCGCGCTCACTTCCGTCGAAGCGGAGGAAATGGTGACCGCCGCGGATGAGCGCGATTTAGTCCTGCAAGTGGGCCATGTCGAACGCTTCAATCCCGCCTGGATGCGCCTGCGACCGCAACTCACCGCCGCCCGCTTCATCGCCGCGCGCAGACTCGCTCCCTACACCTGCCGCTCGACCGATGTTGGCGTCGTGCTCGATTTGATGATTCACGATCTAGACTTGGTCCTCAGCCTCGTGCCGGACGAAGTGGTCGAAGTGCAAGCCATCGGCGCCGCCGTCATCGGCCCGCACGAAGACTGGGCCGAAGCCCGGCTGACCTTCGCCAGCGGCTGCATCGCTCAGTTCAGTGCTTCGCGCGTCAGCCCGACCGTCGTTCGCTCGATCGACATCTGCGGAGAGCAAGGTTTCGCCACCGTCGATTTCGGCAGCAAGTCCGCGCGGACGTTGGAACCTTCCCCGGCCGTGCAACAGCGGCAGATTAACCTTGCCAAACTCAGCGCCGCCGAGCGCGTGGAGCTGAAAGAAAAATTCTTCGAGCAACATCTGCGCCAGGCAGACCTTGCCGTCACCGACCACAACGCGATCCTCGAAGAGCAGCACGATTTCTGCCACGCGGTCCAAACCGGCGCTCTGCCCCAAGTCACCGGCCACGATGGCTGGCGGGCCTTGGAAACCGCCGAACGCATCGTCGCCGCCATCGCCGCCAGTCAGCAACAATACTCGCGCACTGCCGCACCTGCCCCGCAACATGCCCTCCGCGGTCCCCACTGGTCGCAAGCCGCCGCACGGCGTCGAGCGAGTTAGCTCAAGTCCCGTCCATTTCGCCGCGTCGCTTGCGACGCGCTCTTCGAAATGATCGGACGCTCAAACACGTCGCCAGCGACGCGGCGAAATCGAAACGCAATTCCATCGCAAATGATGACAAACGCCTCTGGTTTTTCATCGCGCCCGCATCGCAAACCCGAGAGTTACGCACCCGCGCGGTGAAAAACCCCCGGAGTTTTTCAACTCGTCACTTTGACGAGCAAGTTAACCATTTCGCCGCGTTCGCTTGCGACGCGCTCGGCATGCCCGGACGACGACCAGGTCCGGCCCCAACTTGTTACCCGCCCTGATCTTATCGAAATAGATATCGTCACGTACTAACGACGTATCGATAACATAAGCAGTAACATGATAATAACTATTCCAGGTGGGACGACAGTCCGGCAGTTGGAGTCCCGGCTTCAGCCGGCCTTCTTGCGATCGCTTCATTGACGGCCGAGATTCGTTTCATTCCCCACCTGCCGCCCTGCCGGGCTTGGAACATCGAGGAGCGACGTTGCCCAGAGCTTGCGCAGTGGGCTATTATCTGTCGCCGCTCCGCGGCTGCAACCAACCCGAGTTCCCCAGCCCGCTATTATGGCAAATTGCTTAGCCCGTTAGGGCGGCAGAGAGTAGTCCGCGGCGCCAGCCGTGGGAAACCGATGCCGGAAAGGAATGAAGCCCGCTAGGGCGACACAGGGCAGCGACGTTGACGTCGTCCTGGTGCGTCCGCGTGCCGCTCCCAACTCAACCAATTTGTCAGAGACAACCGCCTACCATTAGACGATCCACCCCGGACACGTCTGGTCCGCGCGGGCCAAGATTTTTAAGAAGCAAACGTCCCCAGAGCCGCGCACTAAGTTAGCGGAATGCGGCCCGTGTAAACGATTGTCGAAAAGTGCAGCGCGGCGTTACCTCAAAATGGCTTGAGTTTCACCTGAGGCTGCCGCACCACTTCGCACGAGAATGGCGAGCAATCACGGGTGAGTACACGCCGTGCCACCCCGCCGCACCAGTCATGCAGGGAGTGACTTACCGAACAAGTTATTGAGTCCAGGCGCAGCAAAATGGATGATGCCGC
>JAYTUF010000080.1:0-2914 GCA_043744755.1 Anatilimnocola sp. | reverse complement strand
CATAACCTGATTCCCATCAACGCGCTAGATCAATCGATACACCTTGAAAGGGCTGTCCCAAGGACCTTGCTGCCGACAAGTTGATGGCATCTCGATTCTCAAACCGGCATTTCTGTCGTCCCGGATACTGGACCCGGGCGACACAGTCGGCTAGACTTAAGCGGTTCAGGGCACTTCGGTTTGCTCGACACCGTCCTCCGCACGCACCCTCGGAATCGCGGACTGAACCACAGAAAGCATAACGCATGATCGGCAAGACGGTTGGCCATTATCGCATTACCGCCAAGCTCGGCGCGGGGGGAATGGGCGAAGTCTTTCTAGCCGAAGACACGCGTCTGGAACGCAAAGCGGCGATCAAATTCTTGCCGGCCGCGTGGGCGGGCGATCCGTATCGCCGGCAGAGATTCTTGACGGAGGCCAAAGCCGCTTCGGCGCTCAATCATCCGCACGTCTGTGTCGTCTACGACGTCGGCGAGACCGAAGAGGGGCAGCCGTTTATCGCGATGGAATTCGTGGAAGGCCAGTCGCTGGATGCGGTAGTGAAACACGGACCGATGGAGATGGCAAGAGTTGCCGAGATCGCCGTGCAAGTTGCCGACGCGCTGGATGCCGCCCATAACCGGCGGATTGTGCATCGCGACATTAAGCCCGCCAATATCAGTCTGGATCAGCGGGGACAAGTCAAGGTGCTTGACTTTGGCCTCGCCAAACGCATGCCGACAGGCACGGACGGGCAGGGCGTCACCCAGGATTTTCAACAAACGCAACCCGGTCAGGTGCTCGGTACTCCCAGCTACATGAGCCCCGAACAGGCGCTGGGTCGAGAGCTCGATCATCGCACCGACATCTATAGCGTGGGGGTCGTTCTGTACGAACTTGCCACCGGCCAAAGGCCGTTTACGGGCGCCAACTTTGCCGAGATCGTTAACAAGATTGTGCATGCCCAGCCCCCGGCGATTGCCCGGCTGAATTACGACGTTCCGCCTGAACTCGAACGGATCACCCTCAAATGCCTGCAGAAACAGCCCGACCGGCGCTATCAATCGGCTCGGGAACTGATGGTCGACCTCAAAACCCTCCGGCGCGAACTCGATGCCGAGCTAGCCCATGGACTCACGCTCGGTTTGCCTGGCCAGCACGAGGGCGGAGGGGACAGGCGAAGCCCCCCAACGGCGGCGTATAACACGCCTGCTTCCACAGCGGGGATTTCCGAGCCGAAAGATCTCGCGCAAAGCGACGTCGTGATCGCCTATTCGAATCTTGACGATCAACCGTTGTTGTCGGGGCGGCCGGGTTGGATTTCCCAGCTCCACCAAAACCTCCAAGTGCGCGTGGCACAGCTTTCCGGCAAGCAGGTTTCGGTGGTCAAACACTCCGACAATTCCGCGTCCGCAGAGATCGAGGCCGAATGTCTGAAACAGATACCGAATGCCAAGACGGTGGTCTCGGTACTCTCGCCTCCATTCGCCCATTCCAACGGGTGCCATCGAATCGTCGAATCGTTCTGGAAAAGTGCGACGGACTCGGGTCGGTTCGAGGTCGAGAAGCGCAGCCGGTTGTTAAACGTCATCAAGACACCGGTGGCCGCCGACGAGTTGCCCCACGACCTTCGTGCGTTGTACACCTGCCTGGTGCCCTACGAGTTTTTTGAACGCGATCCGCTCTCGGGCCGGTTGCGGGAATTCGACGAGGCGTTTGGGAACACCGCGCTGCAACGCTTCCACGAGCGGGTGTACGACGTCGCCTACGATATCACCCAGGTGCTTAAGTATCTGGGAGACGCGGCTCACACGGGTGCCAAGCGAACGGCGAATCCGAAGACCATCTTTCTGGCGACCACGACTTCGGACCTCGAACCTCAGCGCGACCAGTTGCGGCGCGAGCTGATCGAATTGGGGCACACCGTCGTCCCCAAGCAGCCGTTGCCGCTCGTCGCAAGCGAACTGGTGGCAGTGGTGCAAAGTTGCCTGGAGCAGGCAGACATCGCCATTCACTTCGTCGGCGAACACTTCGGACTGGTGCCCGAGGCGACCGAGTTATCGGTGGTCGCCCTGCAAAACCAAGTGGCTGCCAGATTCTGCGACAATTCTTCGCTGAAGCGACTGATCTGGATTCCGAAAGGACTAGAGCCCAGGGATGAACGCCAGACCTCCTTCATTCGTCAACTCCAGGCCGATCCCGGCACGGTCACGGGGGCCGAACTGATCGCCGATACGCTGGAGAATCTGAAAGTGCTGCTGCGGACGCGTTGGGAACGCGAGCAGGCCGAGCGCGACAAGCCGGTGCAAAAACCGGTAAACGGCGATGCGCCGCGCGTATACCTGATCTGCGATCGGCAGGATGAAGCAGCCCTCGAGCCGCTGGAAGACTTCTTCTACGAGCAGGGGATTGAAGTTAGCTTGCCAGGTTTCGAGGCGGAAGAGTCCGAAGTCCAACATATCCACATCCAGAACCTGCGCGATTGTGACGCGTCGCTGATTTACTACGGGGCTGCGGGGATGCACTGGGTGGACTTCAAAATTCGGGATCTGCAAAAAGCGGCCGGCTACCGGGATTCGCGGCCCATTTCGGTCAGTGCGGTCTTCGTGGCGCCTCCCTTCAACCACCGCAAGGAACGCTTCAAGAGCGTTTCGACCGACGTGATCCGGCAGGCCGAAGACGCATTCGCTTCGGGATTGCTGACGGACTTTGTCGCGGCCATCCGGCAAGCGAAGGAGGCCGTGAGATGAACACCAGTGACTCCCAGCGCCCCAATCCGTTTCCCGGTCTCCGCCCGTTTCGCAGCGACGAACACCACCTGTTCTTTGGCCGCGAGGAGCAGACCGCGGCGCTGCTGCAACTGTTGCGAACGAACCGATTCCTGGCGGTCGTCGGCACCTCGGGCAGCGGCAAGTCCTCGCTGGTGCGGGCCGGC
>JAYTUF010000079.1:0-2918 GCA_043744755.1 Anatilimnocola sp. | reverse complement strand
CCCTTACTCTTCGCTCATATCAGTCGAAAACTGCGACGCAGATTAAGGACTTAGGTTGGCCATCGCGGACTATTTCAGCAGCCTCACAAGGCCGGCGGCTCCTCACTCCATCTTCAAAATCAACAGCACGCCCGGGCTGACTTGCACATCGACATCGCTCCAGGGCAGGCTGGCGACGGCGGGGCTGGGTTTGGGGCGAGGCGTGCCGGCGGGCAGGTGTTTGTCCAGAAACTTGGCCAGATCAGCGGCCGGAATCGCCATGCCGTAGCTGTCTTCATTCGAGAAGGCATTGGTGCGGGTCTTGGCGGTAACCATGCCGACGACGTTTCCTTTTTGATCGCACAAGGGTCCGCCGCTGTTGCCTGGATTCACACGCATATCGAGCGTGAACATCTGGTCGTTGGCGTCGCCGGGAATGGCGCTCACGCCGCCGAAAGTGGCGGTCAACGCGGCCTTGACGGAACGAGCCAGTGGATAGCCAAACGCGGCGACTTGAATCCCGCGGCCAATCGTCGCCGGCGACATCGAGACACTCTTCACCGAGACGCCCGCGGGGAATTCAAGCTTCACAAGGGCCATATCTCGGTCCGGATCCTGGGCAACCACTTTGCCTTCGACGGTGGTTTCACCATCAGGCATGCGGACGATCACCTTGCCGGGGCCGGCGATGACGTGAGAATTGGTCATGATATAACCGGCTTCGGAAACGACGAAGCCGGTGCCCGTTGAAAGGATGCTGCCCCGTTCAACGACGGTCTTGGCCGAGGCGATCGCCTCTTTCAGTTTCGGATCCTTGGGACTGTAGGACGCGGCGCGAGCCAGGTGCGCCATGGCTTCTTCCTTGCGTTCCGCCCGCGCGAGCAAGCCCCCCGCGAGCAGGTGCAAGCGCGCGCCGCGATCGTCGTCCTTAAACTTTTTGGCAGTCAGCCAATCCTTGAGCGGCGCCACGAACAGGTTCACATCGATTTCGTTTTCCGGATTCGTTTCGACGGCCTTGACCATCAGCTCCGCTTCGATGAAACACTCGAGCTGCCCCAGGTCATTCGCGGCGTCCAAGCGCTGGGCAACCTCGGACCATTTTTTGAGTTCATCGCCATATCGGGTGATGAGTTTCTTTTCCATCAGCCAAGTCACCAGCTTGACGGCGGGTTCGAGTGATTCCCCTTTCACCGCGGCCCACAGTTCATCGCGCTCGGTTCGCGCGGCGGCCGCTTCTTGCAGATAGCCCTTGAGATCGCCGGTCCCCTTCTTCCAATCGGATTGCAGATAGTAGCCTTTGCCTTTGGGGTCGAGCACTGTCATCATGGGCAACTGGCGGAGGCTGAATTCTTTGGCCATCGAGCTATTCAGCGGCGCGTCGTACACATTTTCTCGAGCCTCGCGCTGCCGCGGAAAATCGATAATCACCGGGATGTAAGCAGCCAGGATTTGCGCCTTGGTGTCCGGCGCTTGCGTAGCCCGGCCCAGTTCCATCGTGCGGGGGTCGCTATCGCTGGAGCCAAAAATGATCAGGATCGGTTTTTGCGACTTGAGCGCGAGATCCTTCGCAGCATAGAAATTCTGCGTGAAGCCTTCGAAGCCACTCACCGTGGCACCCGTGGCCATGCCGATTGGAAAATCGGTGCCGGGATTGCCGGAGCCCTTGTTCGTCGTGGCCACGGCGGGAGCAGTCCCGAATTCGTTTTTCTTCCATTCAGGTTTGAACGTCGTCACCTGGCCTTTGGTGATGGTGACTTTCGATTCAACCTGGTCGTATCCCCTGCGCTTCAGCAAAACCGTGTGCTCGCCGGGCGACAGATCAAAGTACAACTCACCTTTGGTGAGCATGATCTCCCCCTTGCCATCGATCAATACACCGGCCAGCGGCTTGCGGTCTTCAACCGGCCAGTCGAGCACCAGCTTGCCGGTTTTCGTGGCCGCAGCAGCCTTGCTGCCCCCCTTATTGTTCTTGGCAACCGTCGTGTGGCCGGCTTGGGAGAAATGAATGACCGCCCAAATGCTGCCGCCCGCGACGAGCACGAGGGCCGCCACGCCGGCGATGATCACCGGCAGCGCGGAACCGCTCGACTTCTTGCCGCGCGATGCGGGGGCATTGTCCGAGTCGTGCGCGGAGTGGGAGTGAGTAGCTGTCGAGCTACTGAGGGAGCTGCTTGATTTCGAGCGGCCGGATGTTTTGAGTTGAAAGCCAAACGACTCGCTGGGCGCGGGATCGCTGGGCTTGGATTCACTGAGCGCGGGATCGCTGAATTCAGCAGCTACCGCTTCTTCGATCAGAGCATCCACCGGTTGCTCTTTCGGCGGCGGAGGCGGCAGCGGCCGCGACACGGGCAAGGACTTGACCGCGGTTGTTCTCAAGGGTGGAAAAGAACTGCTGCCGGCGCTCGCTGCGGCAACATGCGGCTGTACCGTTGGCGGCGGTGGAACATTGGGCTGCACCGCTTTGGGCGGCGCTTGAGTCGTGATTGAGGGGACAACCGTCGTGCCGCTGGAGACTGGTTCGCTCCCCGCCGCGGGGACTTCGACCACCACGGAACACTTGGGGCAGCGGGCCTTCTTGCCAGCATACTTCGCATCGACTTTGAACTTGGCCGTGCAGGCTGGGCAACGGCAGACGACTTCCGACATGGGTTGTGTTCCAAGCAAGCGGGGAGACAGCTTCAGTAAGTAATGAACCAATGACATCACCCTGGAGACCGGCCATTATCAACCCGCGCGGGGCAGGCTGCAAGGTTTGGCTTAATAATCTGCGGGCCACGCAATTATTCCGGTAACGCCAAACACGGAATTGGGAGGGCGAGGCTCCTGCCGAGCCGTGGGGTTCGGAATTGGGAGGGCGAGGCTCCTGCCGAGCCGTGGGGCGGAAAACATGCCATTTCGCGATTCCGGCTCCGCAGGAGCGTCGCCCTCCCAGGGATCCA
>JAYTUF010000078.1:0-11447 GCA_043744755.1 Anatilimnocola sp. | reverse complement strand
AGCAAAGCGACCAACACGAGAACTACACTTACAACCTCTCGATGGTCTTGGTCAAAGCCGACCCTGCTTTGCTTCTCCAGCAGGAGTCGGCAATTCTGGAATCCCAGCATTTTCTGCCTGACCTGCGTGCGTCCTTCACTGAGCGATTGCAGATGCTTTCTTGGGATGAGGCGACTTGCTGGCAGAAGTTGGAAGAGTTTTGCGAGCAAGGTAAAGACAAGCAGTACATTAACGAGGTCAACCTCGGTTACGGCTGCCGAATTGTGGAGGCGCTTGCCCGCTGTGGCGATGAATGCCAGGAGAAGGTCTACACAATTCTGAGCCAGAGGATTGATGACTACCGGCACAATCCGATGAAGTGGATGGAGCCTTTGGCTGTACGGTTGGCCGGGGAGGCGCACCTAGATTCGACTGTTCCTTTGCTCGTTGCCAAGCTCGTCGAGGACGGCGGCGACTTGCTAAAGGAAGAATGCGCCGAGGCGCTCATCCGCATCGGAACTTCCGCTGTGCTGGAGGCGGTTGCTGATGCTTACCCAAACGCTCCTCACCATTTTCGAGTCTACGCAATAGGGCCGCTGGAATACATCCATTCCGACCTCGCAGTGGAGAAGTGCCTTCAACTGATGCGGCAGGAGAAAGATGAAGGCATTCGAGTGAACCTCGCCCACGCTTTGCTTTGCCACTTCGCATCGGAGGGAATCGAGGAAACACGAAAGCTGCTTGTCGGACGACAGTTAGGTTTCGAGAGCCGGGGGCTGAGAAATTATCTGGTGGAAACCTGCACCATCATGGGCGAGCGTTTTCCAGAGTACGACGAATGGCAGGCCGCTGAGAAATTCGAGAAAACGGAACACCGGAAAAGGGTCAAGGAGCTGGCAGGCGACCCGGCGGCCCTGCTGCTGTTCGCCCTCGAAAAGTTGACCGGGGAGAAGACGGAAGTGCCCCAAGTCAAGCCGTCGATTCCTCTGCCTACTCGCCAGATTTTCGCCCCCAAATCTGAAAGCAAGCAGAGAGTCAGGCGAAACGAGCCTTGCCCTTGTGGAAGCGGAAAGAAATTCAAGCGGTGTTGCCTGAGAACAAAAGGCGGGTAACGGCGTCGTGCTGGAAGCATCCCCCGACATCCTTCCCCAATCTCCGAGCGCCAACCCTCGTGTGGATCCGTGGTCCGAGCATTTTCAATGGCAGGGCCCCGCCTTGCAGGGACGCACCGCTGTCGGACGCACCGCCATTGAAGTTCTCGGAATGAACACCGCCGATATTTTTTACTCCGTGAGTCGCTGCTGGCTGAAGGCAGTTTCAAGCCGAGCGTGGACTGACGACCTCGCCAACCGGAAAACCCCTTTCCGTTTGCCCCCAGCGTCGCGAGGATTTATATTCGCATCCGAACCTTCCCACCATTTCCTATCTCGCCTGACAAATCTCGCATGGCCGCTCCCCATCCTATTTTGCAAAGTGCGCGTCGGGAGGCCCTGGTCGTCGCCGGCCTGTGGCTCGCCGCGGGAACATGGTCGCTCACTTACTGTGCCTGGCACGGTTATGGCAACACGCCCGACAAGTTGGACTTCACGCTGGGCTTTCCTACGTGGATTTTTTGGGGCGTGGCGCTCCCCTGGGTGCTGTGCGCGTTGATTTCGCTCGTCGTGGCCAATGTGTTGATGACCGATGCCGATCTGGGCCCGGAGCCTGCCGAAGGTGAGGACCCCTTTGATGCTTGAGTTGTTTCCCATGTTGCTGGCCCAAGCGCCGACAACAACGCCCGCCCCGAGCGCGAACTATGGCACGTTGATCGCGCTGATGATCTTCATCGCCGCCTCGGTTTGGCTAGGGACGCTCGCACAGCGAGTTGTCAAGAAAAGCTCCTTCGTCAAGGGTTTCTTCTTGGGCAACCGGGGCCTCGGAGCGTGGGCGGTGGCTTTAACAGCCACCGTGCAAAGCGGCGGCACGTTCATGGGCTTTCCGTCGCTCGTCTATTCGCACGGCTGGATTGTCGCCCTCTGGATTGGGAGCTACATGGTCGTGCCGATCACCGGCTTCGGCCTGATCGGCAAGCGAATCGCCCACATCTCGCGGCACACCGGCGCGATCACGATGCCGGATCTGTTTCGACATCGCTTCGGCAGCCCCACGCTGGGCCTGATCACGTCGCTGCTGATCATCGTCTTTATGTCAGCCATGATGGTGGCCCAGTTCAAAGCGGGCGCGACCGTGATGAAGCTGGCAGCGCCGAGCGGCGAGTTTCTGTCACTTAGTGAAGGTGACGAAGACGCCTCGGCCGCGCCGGCAGACCCGAAGATCAAAGCCGATAAACTGAAAGCGGCCAAGCAGCGGCGGGAAGACATTTTGTATTGGATTGGCCTGGCGGTGTTCTCAATCACCGTGGTGGGCTACACGCTGATCGGCGGCTTTCTGGCAGCGGTGTGGACCGACCTGTTCCAAAGCGTGATGATGTTCATCGGCGTGTTGGCGCTGCTCTTTCTTTCGCTGGTTGCCGTTGGAGGCTTAGAGAATGCTTCGCGCGGCGCGGTGCAGAGTACGCAATTGGCGGCCGAAAATGCTGCCGCTGCCAAGTCGCCCCCGACGACGGTCGATGAAAACGCCGGCTTGCGGATCATCTCCGGACCCGGCTATGCGAAAACGCCCGATCATCAATACTTGCCGCTGACGCTCGCGATTTCGTTCTTCTTGTTCTGGCCCGCCACCGGTTTCGCTTCGCCCGCCAGCGTCACGCGGATCATGGCTTGCAAAGACACCCGCACGCTGCGGCGAAGCGTGGTGTTACTGTGCGTTTACAATCTGGGCATCTATCTGCCGCTGATTTGCATCTGCTTGTGCGCCCGCTCACTGATGCCCGATTTAGAAAAGTCGGACGAAGTGATTCCCCGGATGGCGATGAAAATGACTGATGGCCTGTGGGGCGGCTCGCTCTTGGCCGGCGTCATTCTGGCCGCGCCGTTCGGCGCGATCATGGCCACGGTCAGCTCGTACCTGGTGGTGATTGCCTCGGGTCTGGTCCGCGATGTCTATCAGCGGTTCATCAATCCCGAGGCGACCGATCACGAACTGCGCCGTTTGTCGCGATACGGAATGTTGCTCGTCGGCGTGATTGCCGTGGCGCTCAACATTCGGCCCGTCGCCTATTTGCAAACGCTGGTGGTGTTCGCTTCCGGCGGAGCGGGGGCCTGCTTCATCGTGCCCTCGCTGATGCTCTGTTATTGGCGGCGAGCGACGGCCGTCGGCGTCGGCTCCGCGATGCTCAGCGGCGCGGCGACGATGATTGGGTTCTACACCGCGGGCATCTTCGTCGCTCCGCCCAACATTGGCCCCGAAGCAGGCTTTCGGCCCTACTATCCATTCGGGTTCGAACCCATGCTGTTCGGCGTGCTCGTCTCGGCGACGGTTGGCATTGTCGTGAGCCTATGTACGCGGCCGCCGGATGAAACAATCGTCTCGCCACTGTTCGATGCCCCGTCAGATATTGCCAGCGATTCACCGGCCGTCTCTCCCACTGCTTAAGGAATGCTATATGCGCTGCCTGTTGTACGGAGTTGCTTGGGTGCTCTTGATGGCCGGCGGTGTGATGGCCCAAGAGTCTCCCCGGCCTGAGTTCACGCGGATGATTGCCCATTGGCATGAGTACGATCATCCGGAGTATCTCAACTTCGTGGCTGAAGCTCAGCCCGAGATCGTACAACTCGGCGAGTATGGCGGGCACTTTTATAGTCTGGTGCATACGCCGGTTTACAAGGGCTATCCGCTCCATTTTCCCGTCCGCGGGATCAGCGAGGGTGGGGCGTGGTTTGAGGAGAAGAACCGCGAGCTGCACAAACGGGGCGCGAAGGTCATCGGCCATTTCAACGTGGAGTTCCTGGTCGGCGATCCGGAGTCTCCCGACGGGCCGACGGGCTTCTTCAAGTTCTACAAGGAACTCTGGGACGAGAAGGAGCTGGGCCCCAAGCCGATTGCGGATCCGCTGCTGCTCTTAGAACGTGGCAAGGATGGCCAGCCGATCGGGCAGAAGGGTTATGAAATCGGCAAGATGCGCGAGTACTGGGCCTGCCTGCGAAATCCGCATTGGCAGGCGGTGATGAAGGCCTGGGTCAAGCGCGGCATCGAGCGCGGCGTGGATGGTTATATCGCAAACTATTTCTATCGTCACGATTGCCACTGCGAGCATTGCCAGAAGAGCTTTCGTTCGTATCTTTCCGAGAGACATACGCCGGAGCAATTGAAGGACAAGCTGGGCATCGCCGATCTCGCGAAGCATGAGTTCGACGAGATCGGTTATTGGCATCCGGTGAAAGATTCGACGCCGCTGAAGCGCGAAGCGTTGCGCTGGTCGCAGATCTCGAATAAGCAGGTTTTCGACGAAGTGTTTCACAAGTACGGCCGCAGCTTGAAGAAGGACCTGATTACCGCCCAGTGGAATCACCTCGGCAATTTCAGCCAGATCGCCGGCGATGAGCGCTGTTTGATTCCGGCCGAGTTGTGGGGCAAGGACGAAAGCTATTTGTGGTACAGCACCGGCGCCGCGGCCTGCTTCACCGATTTGAAAGAAGGCATCCTCGGCGAAGGAACGCTGCAAGCCCGCTACATCCGCGGCATGTTCGACGACAAGCCTTTCACGCTCGGCAAGTACGAAAGCACCCGCATCCGCGTGGCCATCAGTGAACTCGCCGCGAACGGTGGAGCGCCGATGGGTTTTTACACGCGCTTCTCCGATCCCGCCGCCCGCGAAGTGATTGGCAAGTATTACCAGTTCATGAAGAAGCATGATGAGCTGTACCAGGCGAATCGCTCGCACGCGGAGGCGGTGGTGCTGTTCCCGCGGACGAAAGTTGCGGAAGGAAACGTCGCCGCCGTCGATGAGTTCAAAACCAATGCCGATGCCCTGCTCGATGCCCATGTGCTGTTCGACGTCCGCAGCGACGAGCCCGCGCATGCCGACGCGGTGAAGCAATTCGCGAACGTGGTCCGCTCGGCAGACGACGTGAAGAAAGTCCTCGGCGGCGAGCGGAGCCGGTTCAAAGCTCCGAACACGGTGCGCGTTTCGATCTCCCGCCCCGGAGGCAACGTCGATGCGAACAGGCCGCCGGAAATGACGCTGCACCTGGTCAACTACAACCGCGAAGAACCGCCTCGCGGCAAAGACGGCAAGCCCAGCCCCGGCGGCGGTATTAAGGATGAGAAGCCGATTGCTTGTGGAGACATCGAGTGCGACGTCATTTTGCCGACAGGCGCCGGCGTCCGCGAAGTGATTGCCCTGTCGCCCGAGCAAGAGGGCGAAGCCAAGTTGAAGTTCAGTGTGCAGGACGGCCACGTGAAGTTCACCGCGCCGGGCTTTCTCGTCTATCGCGTGGTGAGGATTGTGTTGAAGTAGTTCTTGTAGCAGAATCCGCCAGAATTCTGCTGGTCAACTTCGCTCGCGGGTCTCGGAATTCTGGCGAATTCCGCTACAGAAAGACTGCCATGATTCTGCTGCGTGCATTGTCGTTCATACTCGTTTTACTTTTGCTCAGCAGTTCAGTATTCGCCGCTGACGAATCCCTCTGGATCGAAGCCGAGCACCTGCAAGGCATCCGCGGCTTCTGCTGGCCGATGGGCAAGCCGGAGATGAAGAAGACGGCGGGGCACTTTGGTCTGTCCGGTCCCGGCTGGGCGGCCGAATGGTGCCAGGGTGGCGAGAGCGGATTTCTGTCCATCGCCACCGCCGCCGACGACGACAAGGCGCTGGTGAGCAAGACAATTGAAGTTCCCAAGGCGGGCAAGTACTTCGTCTGGGTTCGCTATGGCGATTGGCGGGAAGTGCCGGATCGGTTTCAGGTGCAGATCGAACAGCCGAATCGTCCTGCGTGGACGGGCAAGTACGGCGAGCGTGCGGTTGTCGAAGAAGACAACGAAATGAAACTCTACTTCGGCTGGGCCTTTGGCTGGGGCATGCAACCCGCGGAACTCGTTGCGGGAACGACAACCTTAAAATTGCTCTCGACCACCAAAGAAGCCCAGCCGCGGCAAATCGATTGCATTGTGCTCACGACCGATCCCACCTATCGTCCGCTTACCAAAGAGCGACCCAAGTCCGCGGCCTGGCAAATCCTCGACGAATACCGCCCCGGCATCGATCCGCAACTCGAACCCCTCGCCCGCAAGAAGCCCGCGTTCACACTGCCCAGCGAGTGGAAGCTGCGGACGTTTCGCGATAAGAGTTTTCTCTATCTGTGGAATGTCAGTCACACCAACGCCCTCGAAACGTGGCTGAGCGACAAGCCGGACAAAGTGAAGTTCCCTTACAACATCGCGGATAAAACCGTTCGCGATGAGTTCGAAAAGAAGTACGCGGGTAAGGATCAGATTCCGATCTTCTCAGATCCGCGGATCGTCCCCACGTTCCACGGCGTCGGTCCCGGCGTTTTCGCGACCGATGCGAAGACGGGCGAGCTGCTGCCGCTGGGCCAGAAGTTCGCCGGCTGGCTCGATGCCAACCCCGATCGCGCCTGGGGCATGATGATGAACTATCATCCGGGCGTGCCGATTGGCGAGAAGGGTGTCGCCGCCTTTCAAAAGTATCGCAATCGCTACGTCGGCAGCATTGCGGGCGAGAGCCTGGGTTACTTTTATCCCGACGGCGCGAAGATGAAAGCGGCCACCGAAAGCGCCAAGACGCGGCGGCAATTGGTCGAAGCTTTCACACCCATCTCGCTCGAATCGAACCGCGCGAAGTACCATGCGGTGTTCGGCAAAGACCTGGATGCGAATCCTTATCAAGACGTGATCGCGTGTCTGTCCATCGGCAATATCGAAGCGGTGCCGCTCTGTTTTGATTGGGGCGCGAAGACGGCCGGCTATGAATCGTCGGCCTGCACGTCGAACATTCTCGGCATGCGGTGGGCCTTCATGCGCGGCGCGGCTCGTCAACACCAAGGGCTGACGGCCACTTATCGGAGTTGCAACTTCGGCGATTCCTCGACCATCTTCAGCGATGCGCAAAGTTATCACGCGCCAAAAAACATGCTCGACAATTACTACAGCGTCTTCAGCGGCGCGGGGATGACCTGGTACAAGATGGACATCTGGTATCAGTACATGGCCGGAGCGAGCATGTTCTATCACGAGCAGGGCTTTGACGAATACTGGCAACCCGGCGGCACGACCGCGGCCGGCCTGCACGAGGTGCAGCTTTCGCCGAAGGGCAAGCTCGTTGATCGCTTCCTCCGCGTGACCGCGAAAGATCCCGACCGCGGCGAACCGTTCACACCGATTGCGTTTCTCGTGGACTATGCCCACGGCTGGGAACCCGCGCCCTTCTGGCCCAATTCGTTCAAGAACTGGCATGGCCATCAGGATCGGTTTTTGTATGGCGATCATGAAAAGATGCTGGAGCAATATTTCTGGACGGCCTTCCATCCCATCGGCCCCGAAAGCGAACGGCCCATCACGGGGACGAATGAAGTCTTTGTGCCGGGCGTGTTCGGCGATATTTTCGATGTGATCTTCGCCTACCCCGATGCGAATAAGTGGAAGACGATTGATAGTTATCCGGTTGTCATCGCCGCGGGAGAAATTGAACTGACCGATGCGGAAGGCAAGCGCCTGGCAGAATATGTCAATCGCGGCGGAACGCTGGTTGTTGCCGATGCCCATTTAACGGGACCCGGTGTGGCAGCCCTAACATTGCCGAAGGTCGCTGCCGAAACACCAGCGATGGGATACAAGTGGCTCGAAGATGCGACCGAGCAATCATCGCAAACCTTCCGCTTTCGCGAGATTCCGGCCGATAAAGCGAACCGCCCACTCGCCCGCACGCTCGATGGCAAATGTTTCTGCGCCGCGATAGATCGGGGCGCGGGACGGATCATCTATCTCTCCGTGCCGCGCGGCCTGGGCATCGACAAGAATGTTCATCCGGTGCTACCGCGGCTGATCGCGCATTTATCGCGTGGGCAGATGCCGCTCGAGGTCAGCGGCGAAGTGGAATGGCTGGTCAATCGCGCGCCCGACAAGTGGCTGGTCACGCTGATGAACCCGCAGGGGCAAGACAAGCCGCAGCACGGCATCACCCCCACCGATTACCGCAAGAACAAACAAGTGACCATCCGCTGCCGCGTCCCCGCGAAGCAAGCCCGCGACCGCCTGCTGCCCGAAGACATCTGGCCCGTGGTCGATGGCGTGATTTCGCTAGAAGTGCCCGCGGGAGGAGTAAGGATTGTTGAGGTGAAGTGAGATTGTCTGGTCCCCTCTCCCCGGAGTACCGAGGAGAGGGAGGAATACAAAGGAGGCGTTTGCCATGAATCGATTTTCCTTATTATTGCTGCTGATTCTTCCCGTCCTCGCCAATGCGCAGGACAAGTGGCTCTGGTCCACCGCCCACGCCATTCCCAAGGAAACAACCAGCGAGGGAAGCGGTTATTTTTCGATCATCGAAGGGAAGAACGGCCAGATCTATGTCGGGGCAGCCAAGTATGGCAGCAATGCCTATCTCGTCGGCTTCGATCCCAAATCGAAGCAGATGAAAATCGCCGTCGATTGCATGAAAGAAATCGGCAGCACAGCCACCGGCTTCGCGGCTCAGGCGAAGATTCACACGCGGAACAACGTTGGCCCGAGCGGCAAGATTTATTTCGGCACCAAGCAAGGCTACATGAAGAAGGGGGAATCGCTGACTGATTATCCGGGCGGTTACCCGATGGTTTACGATCCCGCGACGGGCCAGACCAAGGTGTATGAAATTCCCATCAAGCATCAGGGCATCATCAGCGTCACACCCGATGAAAGCCGCAATCTCGCCTACATCAGCACCTGCGACGACGGCCGGCCGATCGAGCATTCGCATTTCCTGGTCCTCGATCTGGCCACCGGCAAGTACACCGACCTGCTCGACACGGAGCACATGTATGCGTTCATCGTCGTCGATCAACTCGGCCGGGCTTATCATCCGCTCCGGGGCGGCGAGATCGCGCGCTACAATCCGGATACCAAAAAGCTCGACAAGCTGAAGCAAACGATTGACGGCCAGCCGCCGAGCAAGGACTCGCATCTGGCCGATGAACACAGCCATCCGATCAATTGGGACATTTCCCCCGATGGCAAAACGCTCTGGTGCGTCGCCATGAGCGGCAACGCGCTCAATAGCTACGACTTGACGAAAGATGGCGATACGCTCATCGGCAAATCGCATGGTCCGCTGCTGAAGGTTGCCGAATCGACCGATTGCCGCGCGCTGTGCGTCGCCGCCGACGGCCGTATCTGGGCGGGGGTGAATGCTGTTGAAGTAACGTCCGCGAACGATCCGAAGAAACCTGACGCGAAGAAGAAAGAAACCTTCATGCATTTAATCAGCTACATGCCGGGGCAAGCCACTTGCCGCGATCATGGACGCCTCGCGATCAAGAACCCGGACTACACGAAGTTCACCGACGATGCCGGCAAACCATTGCCCTGGCATCATGGCGTTTACAAATACGAAGACGGCACCACGCTGCCGCGGTACAGCTGTTTGGGAGTGTGCGCCGGCCGCGATGGCACCGTCTACCTGCTCTCGCTCGCGCCGTTCACGCTGCATGCGATCAAGCCGCAGTGAGTAATAAAAACTAATGGAATGTGAGCGCAGCTCACAGAGACTCCCTCTCCTCGGTACTCGCGGTACTCCGCGGATCGACAGGGAGAGGGTTAGGAGTGAGGGGCCGAACCGTAAGAGAACGTTCCATCCGCACAGACCCCACCGAGCTCGTCTCGGTGGTGAACTGATTCTGCACTAGAACGTAGTGAACACGACGTCTGCCCCCACCGACCTCGCGTCGGTGGAGCAACTGATTGAGGCACAAATCATGCGTTCCACCGGCACCAGGCCGGCGGGGACGAAGCGAGAGAATGTGGACGGTGACGCAGCTAGTGCAGAATCATGGCTCCACCGAGACAAGCTCGGTGGTGGCCATACGATAGATCCTCAGCAAGCATTGAAAGGTTAACCATGAAGAAACCACGTCATTTAGTCCTTGGACTAACCATTGTCGTTGCCTGGTTAGCAACCCTTACGACGTCACTCGCTCAAGACAAACTCCCCCGCATCGCAATCATCACGACCGTTTGGTATCAAAACTCCCACGCCGATGTGATCGGCGGCCGGTTGCTCGAAGGCTACAACCTGAACGGCGAAGGGGCGTTTCCCAAGCTCAAAGCCGTTTCCATCTTCACCGACCAGGTACCGGAGAACGACAAGAGCCGGGCGCTGGCTGAAAAGCACAAGGTGCCGATTTTCGATTCGATTGAAAAGGCCCTCACGCTCGGCGGCGACAAGTTGGCCGTCGATGGCGTGCTGATGATTGCCGAGCATGGCAAGTATCCCGAGAACGAAACGGGCAGCATCGCGTTTCCCAAGCGGCGGCTGTTCGGCGAGATTGTCAGCACGTTCGAGAAGAGTGGCCGCGTCGTGCCCGTCTTCAGCGACAAGCACCTGGCCGACACTTGGGAAGACGCGAATTGGTTCTGGCAGGCGGCGCAAAAGCACAAGATTCCCCTGATGGCCGGCTCTTCACTGCCGCAAGCGTGGCGAATTCCAGCCATCGATTTGGCCAAAGACAAAGCCGTGAAAGAGATCGTGGCCACGTCGTACCACCGGCTCGATTCGTACGGCTTTCACGGCCTTGAAGCGCTGCAGTGCCTGGCCGAGCGCCGTAAAGGCGGCGAGACGGGCGTGAAGCGGGTTCGCTGCCTGGAAGGGGAAGAAGTCTGGAAAGCGATGGACGCTGGCGTCTTCAGCGAGAAACTCCTCACGGCTGCGATCGCCACATTTCAAGATCATCCGCTCCCCGCCGGCAAGACGGTTCGCGAACTGCCGAAGAAGCCGGCGCTGTTTCAGATCGAATACAACGACGGTCTGAAGGCCAGCGTAGTCACGCTCGACAACGGCCTGGCCGAATTCTCCGCCGCCTGGCAATATGCGGACGGCGGCAGCGCCGCGACTCTCTTCCGCCTGCAAGAAGATCGCCCCTTCGCCCACTTCACGAACCTGCTGCAAGGCGTTGAAGCGATGATGCAAACCGGGAAGCCCGCCTGGTCCACCGAGCGGACGCTATTGACCAGCGGCCTGCTCGATTCACTCCTCGTCAGCCGCAAGAACGGCGGAGCCTTTCTCGACACGCCGTTTCTCAACATCAAGTATCAGACTGAATGGAACTGGCAAGAGCCAGCCCCGATGCCGCCCTTCACGCCGAAGCCGGTGAAGAAGAAGTGAAGCAGCGCATTGTGTATGTACGGGGAAAACGTGTAACCACGGGGAGATTTGATCAAGACGTTTCCTACGGACTCTCTTTCGTGCGCAAGAGTTGCATTGTCAATTCGCGCGTATTGGAATTTGTCTAAACGCTTTTATAGACAACGAGTTACGCGCTTGACGAAGACTCCTGACCGACTTATCTTATCCCGACTGTGGGCGAGATAATAACTAGTTCGGC
>JAYTUF010000077.1:0-11462 GCA_043744755.1 Anatilimnocola sp. | reverse complement strand
CAAAGACTCCCGACCCCGGGTTTATTCAGCCCTGCTCGGTCTGTTCGTCTGCTTATCAACCGATTGTTGGGCCCAAGCAACCGTTGACTTTCAGCGAGATATTCAACCCATCCTGCAGCAGCACTGCTGGAAGTGTCACGGCGACAAGCGGGCAGCCGGTGGCCTGCGATTGGATGAGAAACAGCTTGCCGAACGGGGCGGTGGCTCGGGGAAGAATGTGCTGTCTCTTTCGACGGAGTCCAACGAATTGCTGCGGCGGGTTCGGTCGCAACTCGACGGAGAGCGAATGCCCGTCGAGGGACCGCCCTTGTCGGCAGAGCAGATCGCCACGCTCGAGCGCTGGATCGCGCAAGGCGCCGCCTGGCCGGTGCAGGCGACCGAACCCGTGAAAGTTGCATTCGCGGTTCCGCAGCGCTCGCAGTTGGATGTTTGGCTGGATCGCTGGGAGTATGTCGCGTCGGCCCGCTATCGACCGGTGTACGTCACCGCTATTGGCGTGCTGGTGTTGATGCTGCTGATCGAACGGATCAAGACGACCAAACAGCGACCTTTAACCGGAGCGAAAGCCGCCCAGAGAAACTCACTCGTCAAACGTGTCTCCAGACTATCGCGCGCCTGGTATCTGGTGGGCTTGCTGAGTGTGGCTATGTTCCTCGTCGTGCAATACGCGCGGGAGCAAACCGAGCTCGCACAGCGCACAGAAGTCGTGCAAATTCAGGCTGGATTAGCACGTATTCCGGTAAATGCCGAACAGAAGTTGCACGACCCTTTTCGCCCGCAACATCCGCCGCGATTGAGAGGCACCTACTATCGCGGCAATGACGAGCGGAGCGAAGATCTATTCAACGGCGGCTTTTATCGGACCGCCACTTTTCACGTGCATCTGGCCGACGCGGCGGGACACGACTTGGCCTGGGGCGATCCGCTGCCCACGCGGCCGCACATTCGCTTTGAAATCGTCCGTTCGCCCCACGCCAGCCCGTCGTTGTTCGGCCCGGGCATCATGGACAACGTCGGGCTCTCGTCCGTGCAACCGGAACAATTGCCAACCGCGGCGGAGATTCCCTTCGTCAAACTGCAAGCGCTTGAAAAGGGCGAACGCTGGTCTGCACTGTATCCGCTCGAAACCATCCCGGCTCAAGGCAAACTCGCTGGCAAGCTCTATCTCTACAAAGGCTCGTCCGACGACCCAACGCATCGCCGGGACGAGCCTTCGTACTTGATTGGCTACGAACTGTCCGCCGCCGAGGGACGCATTTCGAGCACATCGCAAATCTGGATGGCCTCGGTCTACAACGTCTCCGTGCTGCAATGGCCCGAAGCAGGCCGGATTCCCGCTGACCACTGGTTCGACTTTCGCCCGATCCCGGAGATTGTGAAGTGAGGGCAATTCAAAGTCTCCCCACTAACCCGCACAACCAGCAGGACCGTCCCGCGATTATTTCACACACCGCCTGACAATGCGGTGCACGATTTTGACACTGCCGTGCTTCAATCTATGTTTCTCCAGTCGCCCTTCCCTCCGAAGGGCCTGACAAAACCTGTCATCTGCCCCCGGATTGTCGCTATGACTACTTTGTTGCTCGAAGCTGCCGTGGCCCTGACTGCTGCTTCTGCCGGTGCTGCCGCGGGCTGGTGTTTTCGCCGCACGCGGGAAGCCATTCCAACTGCTCTTCCCAATCCCGTATCCAGCTCTGCCGAAAGTGCCGAGAACGAAGCGGCCAACTGCCGGCAGGTGGCTAAGGACCTGCTCTCGCAGGTGCAAGGGTTGACCACGAAGGTCGCTTCGCAAGTCGGCGAACACAACCTCCGCGTGCAAGCCATCAACGATCAATTGACTTCGGGCGACAAGCAGGACCCGCAATCGATCACCAACGCGGTGACCCGGCTCGTGGAAGCCAACGCCTGGATGCAGCAGCAGTTGGACTCGGCCGAAACCAAGCTCGAAAGCCAGGCCCGCTTGATTGAATCGCATGTCAATGAAGCCCGCACCGATGCGCTGACCGGGATTGCCAATCGCCGCGCTTTTGACGAAGAAATGCAACGCTGTCTGGATGGCCTGCGGCTCGAACGCCTGCCCGCCAGCGTGATGATGGTCGATGTCGATTTCTTCAAAAAATTCAACGACGCGCACGGCCATAAGGCGGGGGACGAAGTGCTCCGGCATGTCGCCCGCTCGCTGGAGGAAGCCGCGGGTGCGGCCGGCCTCGTCTGCCGGTATGGCGGCGAAGAGTTCGCGATCATCTTCCGCGGCCTCACAGCGGCGGCTGCCTTGCCGTTGGCGGAGCGCTGCCGGGCTGCAATTGGCGCGCAGAGCATTTCCTACGAAGGGCAAATCCTCAACGTCAAAGCCAGCGCTGGGCTTTCTGAGTTTGCCTCGCACGACACGATCGGCACCGTACTCGAACGGGCCGACGAAGCGCTCTACGCCAGCAAACGCAGCGGCCGCAACTGCAGCCACCTGCACACTGGCAGGACTGTGCTGCCTTTCGCCAGTGCGGCCGAGCAGAAGATCAGCGCCCCCGAGGACCGCCCACTGCAGGACCTCGTCACGGGACTCAGCACCCGCGATGTGCTGCGCGACGATCTGCAACGCCGGCTGGCCGCGATCCAGCGCGACGGCCAAACCTTGAGCCTCGTCATCGTGCAGGTCGATCGCTTGAACGATTGGCTGCAGAAGGGTGGCGACGAGGGGTTGTCGCTAGCGCTGCGAACTGTCGCGAACGCCTTGAAGGGCATTTCGCGCGACATGGATCATGCCGCTCGATTTGAAGACGATTCGTTAGCCATTGCCCTTAACAACGCCAATCTCGAAGCGGCCGTCGATCTCGCCCGGCGCTTGCGGAACTCGCTGCAATCAGCCCGACCGCTGTTGGCGGGTCAGCCGACTCAGGTCACGGTCAGCATCGGCGTATGCGATGTCATGCTGGGCGACGATGTCGCTCGCATGTTCCTGCGGGCACAAGCGGCTCAGAACACTTCGTCCAACTTGGGCGGCAATCAAATCGCCACGCACGACGGCAAACGCATCCGGCTGGTCGAAGAAGCCGCGGTGCCGGTGTAATCGATCGTTGTCTTTCGCTCGGCGAAAGAACGTCCTTTCGCGGAGCGAAAGGCGACTATCCGCATTCCGTCGTGGTGCGATGCACGGCCGGATCGGGATAGCAACCGGGCAGGTCCTCGGCATACCAGTGCTTGAGCACTCCTTCCCATTCATGCCGGTCTTTGATGCGGGCGAACGATTCGCGGACCAGCAAATGCTGCGGATGTGAAGCTGCGAACTTGATGCCGAACTTGCGCATCTGCGGGCCGCAGCGCTCGCCATAAAGTTCTTCCGCCAGCACATAATGCTGGAGCAGCACATCGCGCTGTTCATACAGCGAAGGTGGCGGCGGCAGCGGTTGTCCCGCGGCCAGCGCCCGGCATTGTGAGAAGATCCAAGGATTGCCGATGCAGCCGCGGGCCACCGTCACGCCATCGACGCCCGTCTGCCGGATCATGTTCAGGCAATCAGCGGCCGTGAACAGATCGCCGCTGCCCAGAATCGTCCGCGTGGGATATTGCCGCTTCACCTCGGTGAGAAAGTCCCACTTGCTGGGCCCGAGGTACCGCTGCTTCACCGTCCGCCCATGCACGGTGATCGCCGCGACGCCCGCCTGCCAGGCTCCTTCCATGATGGTGAAGAAGTTGTCACGGCTCTCTTGCGTATCGTCCAGCCCGCGGCGCATCTTCACCGTGACCGGAATGTGCGCCGGCACCGACTCCCGCGTCCGCCGCACAATCTCGAGCGCCACGCTCGGTTGACTCAAATGAAAGCCGCCGCGACACCGCCCCAGCACCTTCTTCACGGGGCAGCCGAAGTTGATATCAATCACATCGAAGCCCGCCTCCGCAAGCCGCACCGCGCCTTGCGCGAACTGCTCCGGCTCCGCGCCCATCAATTGACCCGCGACGGGGCGTTCTTCATCGGTCATGTACAAAAAATGCCGATTCCGCTGCCGGTCTTTGAACGTGACCAGGAACTGATCGAGCAACACTTCGCATAGCGTGTACGAAGCCCCATGCCGCCGCGCGATCAGCCGCATCGGCCAATCGCTGTAGCCGGAGAGCGCCGCCTGCACGATCGGGAAACCGATTTGAAGCGAGCCGATGGAGAGGCTAGGGAGCAGTGGTGTGGCGATAGCAGTTTGCACAGATATGAAGGGGGAATGAATCGAGGTGCAGGCTCGCTGCCGAACTTGCTCGCGAAGCGCCGGAGTCATGGGGCAATCGATTGCTGGGCTTGAATGGAAACGCGGGCTTTGGCTTGCATCAGATCGATGAATTGCCCGACGAGCAAGTACTTATCGAGCGACTCGCGTTCTTCCGGCGTGAGCGTCCCGGCGTTATTGCGTTGCAGCAATTCCCGCACGCGTTCAGTGGCTTCGGCACTGAGTTGCAAGCTCAAGATATTCACGGCGAACTCGGCCGCGAACGAAGGCTCCGCCGGCCGCAGCACGTCGGTGAGAATATCGGCGGTGGAGGGAGGGGTTGCAGTGGTCATCGACTTGATTCTACCCCAAAAGCGCAACGCTGGCGAATCGATGTCCGGGGAAATTCATCCAACCAGGGAAGCGAGCCAACCGTCGGAACCGCGATTGAGAGAAATGAAAAATGAAGAGGATGGGTACAGGACTATGGCTTGTTGCCCGGCACCACAACGATGGTGCCTTCACGCAGTTTGCAGCAGTAGCCTGCATCGTACAGCACATGGGCAAACAGGTGGCGGCGGGGTCGAGGATAGGCAGGAAGGCGATGAACGTGCGGGGGCCATAAAATCGCCGCCGCTGCAACTCGCCAGCGACATACACGCTCTCCGAGCCGCGATGCAGTTCGAGTTCCAGCGCCCGCTCGCTGCCATGTTTTTGCGGCCGACCATCCCAGCCGCGGCGGAGCGTCGTCATGATGACCGCCGGCCGCTCATAGGGGGTCGCTTGTGATAAACGACATCAGGAAGGATGAACGCCAGTTTTGCAATCAGCCCCACTTTAGTTGCGGCAAAGCCGCGTTAGGAATGGGCTTTAAGAAAGAGAGGCGCCCCTTTTCGGCATCAACGAACGAATCACTTGGGGCCACACACCAGCGCTTCGTGGACACATTGGCTACAGGCGGCAGCGCGGACGCGAAGATGATGGGCATCGCCCCCCTCGCGGACGATCACATCTGGGCGTGCGCGCGGGCGTGGTCCCTTGATCTAAAGAGCAGATTTGACATACTGGACTTGCTTTGGAATGCGTCGAAGAATTCTACCTGGACTGAGGAAGTAGCCGATGGTAATGACTCGCACTGGAGCAATCACCTTGAAGGGGACGCCCACCGATTTGGCTGGACCGGAGTTAAAGGCCGGTGATGCCGCCCCAGACTTCATTCTCCAGAACAACGACCTCGAAGAAGTCTCGCGCAACTCATTCGCGAAAAAAACTTTGATCATTGCAACGGTCCCTTCGCTCGACACACCGGTTTGCCACGCTGAAACGAAGAAGTTCAATGAGCAAGCGCGGGACCTGGCGAATGTTGAAGTGCTTGTCGTCAGTACTGACTTGCCGTTCGGACAAAGACGCTGGTGCGGCAGCGAGGGGGTGGAAAACGTCACCACGCTGAGTGCTCATCGGTCAACGAAGCTCGGCGTAGATTACGGCGTGCTGATTTCCGGTGGACCATTTGACCAGTGTCTGGCCCGCGCTATCTTTGTGGTAAATCCCGAAGGAAAGCTCACGTACGTTGAATACGTGAAGGAGGTCGCTGAGCACCCGAACTACGATGCGACCATTGCTGCTGCGAAGGGTTAATACGGCATAATAGCGTATTACGTACTCCCGGCAGGATGTGACAAACCAATATCGCGCCAAAAGAACCACTCGTTCAGCGCCCAGTTTTGATTGCAGTGCTGTAATCCATCAGGAAGTTGTCGAGCTGAATTGGAATAGAATCCAAATGACCTCGGCGACCTTGACAATGTTTTCAGGGGACCTGCTTTGCTTTGAAGATCATGGTCACGACATTTAGGAAAAAGCTCTAAGAAATTCCGCATACGATTGGAGATAATATGGCGACCGAAAGCAAATGCCCCGTAGTGGGCGGACCTCAGCAACCAGAATCGACGCGAGCTCGGTCGAATCGGGACTGGTGGCCGAATCAGTTGAACCTGGAAATCCTCCACCAGAACTCGCCCCTGTCCAATCCGCTGGGCGAGGAATTTGACTACGCGGAGGAGTTCAAGAAACTCGACCTTAAGGCCCTGAGAAAGGACCTGGAGGCGGTGCTGACGACGTCGCAGGACTGGTGGCCTGCCGACTACGGCCATTACGGGCCGCTCTTCATTCGGATGGCCTGGCACAGCGCCGGCACCTACCGCATCTCGGACGGCCGCGGCGGCGCCGCTTCCGGCACGCAGCGGTTCGCGCCTCTCAACAGTTGGCCCGACAATGCGAGCCTCGACAAGGCCCGCCGGTTGCTCTGGCCCATCAAACAGAAATACGGCCGGAGCCTGTCGTGGGCTGACCTGATGGTTTTCGCTGGCAACTGTGCCCTGGAGTCGATGGGATTCAAGACGTTCGGATTCGCCGGCGGCCGTGAAGACATCTGGGAACCAGAAGCGGACATCAATTGGGGGTCGGAAATCGAATGGCTCGGGGCCGTGCGCTACGACGACGATAAGCGGCTCCAAAATCCGTACGGCGCGGTTCAAATGGGCCTGATCTACGTCAATCCCGAGGGCCCCGGCGGTCAACCGGATCCGCTCGCTTCAGCCGCGCACATCCGCGAGACGTTCGGGCGCATGGCCATGAACGACGAGGAAACCGTGGCGCTGATCGCGGGGGGCCACACCTTCGGCAAGGCCCACGGCGCAGCCAACGCTGCCGAATACTGCGGCCCTGAGCCCGAGGGTGCCAGTCTCGAGGAGCAAGGGCTCGGCTGGAAGAACAAGTTCGGAACCGGCAAGGGCGCCGATACAATCACCAGCGGCCTCGAAGGTGCTTGGACCACCAACCCGGTGAAGTGGGACAGCGGTTACTTCGAGAATCTGTTTGGACACGAGTGGGAACTGACGAAGAGTCCGGCCGGCGCGAACCAGTGGACGCCCAAGGACAAGTCGGCCCAAGGGACGGTGCCGGACGCTCACGACCCAGCGAAAAAGCATGCTCCGATGATGTTTACGACAGACCTCGCGCTGCGGACGGACCCGGCCTACTTGAAGATCTCGAGGCGCTTCCACGAGCATCCGGACCAGTTCGCCGAAGCCTTCGCCAAAGCCTGGTACAAACTGACGCATCGCGACATGGGCCCCGTCACGCGGCTCCTCGGTCCGCTGGTTCCCCCGCCGCAGTTGTGGCAAGACCCGGTCCCCGCCGTCGATCACGAACTGATCGGAGATAAGGACATCGCCGACCTCAAAGCCAAGGTTCTCGCTTCCGGACTCACCACGGCGCAACTGGTGACGACAGCTTGGGCCTCGGCGTCTACGTTCCGCTGCAGTGACAAGCGCGGCGGGGCGAATGGGGCCCGCCTGCGTCTGGCGCCGCAGAAGGACTGGGAAGTTAACCAGCCGGCCGAACTCGCGAAGGTCCTGCCGGCGCTGGAGAAGATTCAGAAGGAGTTCAACAGCGCACAATCGGGCGGGAAGAAGCAGGTTTCGCTCGCGGATGTAATCGTCCTGGGCGGATGCGCCGCCGTAGAGGCCGCCGCGAAGCAGGCCGGGCACGACGTGCAGGTTCCCTTCACGCCGGGCCGTAACGACGCGTCGCAGGAACAGACCGACGTGGAATCGTTCGCCGTGCTCGAACCAACCATGGATGGGTTCCGGAACTACCAGCGCAAGGGGGACGCTCGCCCGGCCGCGGAGTTGCTCTTGGATCGAGCGCGCCAGTTAACGCTGACCGCTCCAGAAATGACCGTGCTGCTCGGCGGACTGCGAATGCTGGGTATGAACTTCGGCCAGTCCAAGTTGGGCGCATTGACCGCTCGGCCCGGATCGCTGACCAACGACTTCTTCGTCAATCTGCTCGACATGGGCACGGAATGGCGGAAGTCGCCGCAGTGCGAGCACTTCTACGAGGGGCGTGACCGGCGAACGGGTGAGGTCAAGTGGACCGGCACCGCCGTCGACCTCGTCTTCGGTTCGAACTCGCAACTTCGCGCCATCGCGGAAGTCTATGCCTGCGCCGACTCGCCGCCAGCATTCGTGCGCGACTTCGTCGCTGCGTGGAACAAGGTGATGAACCTGGACCGCTTCGACCTTGATCCAAGCCTGCGAAATGGATCTTCGCGCATCGCTTGAGGCCTGGGGATTATCCTGCGGGAGGTAGCTTTCCCCCAGGCAAGAGCCTGTGAACTTGGCGACAAGCCGACGATGCATGCTTGACTATGGTTAATGATTACCTGACCGACGCGACTTGTTTTTCAAGCGCGGCGATGCGCTCGTCGATTATCGGTGGTTGCGTCATCACGATAATTCCCAGGTAAGTCGTACTTCGTTTGAGTATGCGCCCCGAAAGTTGTCATCCGCCAGCCAGAGCGCCAATGATCAAAAATGGTTCCTGGCCGCTCGCAATCGCTTCCGGCAGCGGCGCGTCGGGCGATTCATTCGAGAGATCTTGCTGGCAAGCGAAGAAGCGGATGAAGGGGCGGCGGAGGTGGGTGTCGTGATCGCGAATGGTGCCGCGGAGCTGGGGGAACCGCGCTTCGAGGGCTTCGAGAATGGTGCGCTGCGTGATGGGTCCGGCCATTTCCAGTGGCACTTCGCCCGTGACCTGGGCGAGGGTGCGAAGGTGAAAGGGCAGATGAATGCGGGGCGAAGGCATAAATTTGAATTGCGCGAGAACATTCAACGTTCGTAGATTGTAGTTGCTAGTTACTGATGGTTACCGATTCCCGATCCCCTGACTCCTGATTTCCTGATTTCCTGATCCCTGACTCCTGATTTCCTGACTCCTGATCCCTGACTCCCGTCGCTCACCCCAACGTCTGCACTTCCACGCTCACCACCGCGGGCAAGTCCCGGACGATGGTCTGCCAGGTGTCGCCGCTGTCGGGGCTGCAATAGACCTGGCCGCCAGTCGTGCCGAAATAGATGCCGCAGGAGTCAAGCGTGTCGTGGCTCATGGCGTCGCGGAGGACGTTGACGAAACAATTCTCTTGCGGCAAGCCGTTGGTGAGGGCTTCCCATTCGTTGCCGCCGGAGCGACTGCGATAGACGCGGAGCTTGCCATCCGGCGGGAAGTGTTCGCTGTCGCTTTTGATCGGCACGACGTAGATGGTTTCGGGTTCATGGGCGTGGACTTCAATGGGAAAGCCAAAATCGGTGGGCAGGTTGCCTCCCACGTCGTACCAGTTGTCGCCGGCGTCGTCGCTCCGCATCACGTCCCAGTGTTTCTGCATGAAGAGCGTGCTGGGCCGGGAAGGATGCAGCGCGATGCGATGGACGCAGTGCCCCACCTGGGCGTTCGGATCGGGCAGCACATATTGCGACACCAGGCCCCGGTTGATGGGCTTCCAGGTCTGGCCGCCATCATCGGTTCGAAACGCGCCGGCGGCGGAAATGGCGACGAACATCCGCTGCTGATTGGTCGGGTCGATCAGAATCGTGTGCAGTCCCATGCCACCAGCGCCCGGCTGCCAATAGTTCCCGGCACCGTGGCCGCGCAGGCCGGTGAGCTCATGCCAATTCTGGCCGCCGTCGGTGGTGCGAAAGATGGCAGCGTCTTCTACGCCCGCATAGCAAGTATCGGGGTCGGAAAGTGAAGGTTCCACATGCCAGACACGCTTGAACTCCCAGGGATGCGGCGTGCCGTCGTACCACAGATGCGTGCCGACGTTCCCTTCATAGGCAAACTTGTTGCCCACAGGTTCCCACGATTGGCCACCGTCATTGGAACGCTGAATCACTTGCCCGAACCAGCCACTCGATTGTGAAGCATAGATTCGGTTGGGGTCGACGGGCGAACCCTTTAAATGATAAATCTCCCAACCGGCAAAGTGCGGCCCGCTGACGTCCCATTTCTTTCGGTTCGCATCGCCGTTGATGACAAATGCGCCCTTCTTCGTTCCGACGAGAACACGGATGGTCGTCATGTTGAATGTCCTATGATCAATGATGCGTAGAATGAAGATTGGGTTCGCGAACTAGATAACTTCCCCTTTTGGAATTTCCTCGCGACCACCGGCCCTGTGCCGGTGGGGCGCTCACTGACCAGCTACTGGCAAATTCCTTCATTTCATCGCGACCACGGGGCTTGTCCCCGTGGAGCGCTCACTGTGTAGTTAGGGAGCCGATCCGTGATGGCCCCACCGACACAAGGCCGGTGGTCGCCGGAACTTTCGATGGTTATCGATGTGTAGCCGACCAGTGAGCGCCCCACTGGGGCAAGCCCAGTGGTGCAAGCCCAGTGGTCGCGAAGTGCGGAAATTGATTCATTCGCGATCCTTAGTAATGTGGGCCCCGCTTGTCGTTTCGCGAGGAGGCTTGCTCCGCGCCAAAAACCCATTCGCGATAAAGATTTCCGGATTGCCAAGCACGAGATTGAAGACCTGTTCGGTACGATGCGTGAGACTTATATCAATGATCTTGACGGGTTTCATTTCGCCACTATCCCGACGAAGGATCACATCGCCCGGTTGCAACTTCCCCGCGGCAATCACTCGGAAGTCGCTCAGACAAAGAGGCTGAATCTTCGTTGTCAGGAGACTTCCATTGGCGGTATTAATTTGAATTAGGACATTGGTCGTGATAAATACCGACTGAACCCGCGAATCAACGGCGTTACCTTGCAAATCAAAAGCTGTGATCGCGTCGCCAGCTTGGATGGTTTCAATGAGGCGCGGTCCGCTTGGTGTCTGGACGAGTGTGCCTTTGGGAAAGCACCCGGGGTGGCAAGGCTCCTGTGGCGGGTCGCTTTCCGCCAGTTCAGCTTCGGGAAACATGCGGGCGAGACGCCGCCGGTCTCGCTCGCTTACATGATGGTAATAGCCAATGGTTTGAATCGGTTCGTCTCCCAGCCAACGCGAGACGAGGGGAATTGACGCAGGTGTCGTATGGCCGCCGCCTGCATTCTGCCACTCGGCCACCGTGGTGACGTCGAGGCTGTACTCCAGTTCCAAAAGCAACCCATCTCGACTGCGGACCACGCTCACTTGCCAGGCCAAATAACAGCAGAGCAGCGTCATGACAGCAAACAACTGCCATAGCCTGAAGCTCCACCAACTGCTGGCAGGTTTGGTAGTCATGTTATGCAATGTTGAGGTTGTTGACGGACTTTAGCGAATAGGCATGATCGCCCGCAGGCGCGGTTCGCGCAGGTAAATGCCCAGCCACATGATGACGCCCATTATGATCGGGGCTGCATAGTTATCGTCAACGCGGAGGTGCGTGAGGATGGCGCCTCCTAAATAGCCAGTGATGAGTACAGCACCCAGGACGGCCGTCC
>JAYTUF010000076.1:0-2923 GCA_043744755.1 Anatilimnocola sp. | reverse complement strand
CGCTTGACGCCCAAAAGCTGGAAAAACCACTGGAACGAACACCCCCAGCCGCTAGCAGCTTGAGAGAACGGAATTAGCGTTTTCGGCACTAGCGCGTGTCGGCTGATTTTGCCAACAACCAGGAGGCCATTGCCATGAAATCCCGCCTGATCTGTTTCGTACTCGTCGTTCTCGTTTCCGCCGAGGCTGCCGTTGCCCATCAGTGGCAATATGCGTCGCATGGCCCGCCGCGGCCGTTGCCGACGGCTTCCGAGCGGCCGAGGGGAACGGGTCCGGCGAGGTTCGTCGATGGTCGCCGCGGCAATGATGCTGCCGCGGGGACGGAAGCGCAACCTTGGAAGACAGTGCAGCACGCGGTCAAGCAATTGAAACCCGGCGATACGCTGTATCTGCGGGGCGGGAAGTATTACGAGCAGGTGATCGTCGAACTGCAGGGGACGGCGGACCAGCCGATCACGATTCGCAGCTACCCGGAAGAACTGGCTACCATCGATGGTGGCCTGCGGGAGTTTTATGACTCGCCGGCGACGGCTTGGGAAGAGGTGAACGATGCCGCGAAAGGGGAATTCCGTTCGACGAAGAGTTACCCAAACCTGGTGATCCGTCCCGAAGCAACCAACGTCATGGGCAACTTCGGCGACTCGTTGGTTCCGCTGCAAGGCTACCGCTTTCTCGGCGATCTGCGGTCGGACAATCCGTTTTGGAACGTGGACAACAAAACGGGGGGCGAATCGTTCGTCTACTGTGGCCCCGGCCTGTTCTTCAATCCAGAAACCAACCGCATTCACTGCCGCCTCGCCCACACGCAATTGGCAGGTCTCGGCAAAGACAACTACCGCGGCGAGAGTGACCCCCGCAAGATACCCCTTGTCATCGCGGCCGGTTGGGAACACTCGCCGCTAAAGTTGCAGGGGTGCAAGCATTTGAAGTTGCAGGACCTGGTCTTGCGTGGCTCGGTCGAAACAGAGCTCGATATCTTTGAATCCGCCCAGATCGAACTCAGCGGCGTCAGCCTGTATGGCGGCAACACGACGGTGCGGGCCATCGATACCCAAGGGCTACGGATGGTTGACTGCGCCTTGCGCGGCATTGCCGCGCCGTGGACGTTTCGCGGCAGCTTGAAGTATCGCGCGGTCGAAGCCCGGCTGTTCTCGGCGAGTCGTTGGTCACCCACGGGCAACGACAGCGCCCACTTCGAGCTGGCCCACTGCGAGTTCACGGATAGCGTCGATGGTATCTTTCTGGGCAACGTGCGGAATACCAGCTTTCATCACAATCTGGTTGAGAACATCAGCGACGATGGCCTATTCCTGACCTGCGGCACCGCCTATGACGGCACGGTCTGGGGCGGCGACATCGAGATCACCCAGAACCGCTTCGCCCGCATTCTCACCACGTTCGCCTTTGGCGTCGGACATGGCCGGCAGAAGGTGCTCGGTCCCGACCGCAAACAAACCGGTCAGCCCGCGATCATTGCGCGCAACGTGTTCGATTTCCGCCAGCCCGTGCATTACCGCTGGCCCAATGGTCCGGATGATGTGCAGGAACTGAATTCCTACGGCCGTTTTGCCGGCGATCATGGCAGCCCCGCTTGGGAGCCGATGCTGATCGTGCATAACACGATCCTTTCGGGCGATCCGCCCCGCTATGATTACTTGACGGATGGCCTGGGCCGGGCGATGCAACACGGCACGCGGCGGCGGGTCTTCAACAATATCGTCTGCCAGATGCAGGGATTAGTTGGTTCCACCTTGCCGCCCCCGACCGCCGATTTTCAAGCCGATGGCAATCTCGCCTGGAGCCTGACGGACGGCGAAAAACTGACCCCGCTGTTCGACAAGTTCCGCAAGTCTCCCTCGTTTGCGGCGTCGCAGGAAAAATACCCCGTCGGTTGGACGACCAACGACGTGGTTCAGCCGCCCCGGTTCGTTAAGTATCCAGCCGACGGGCACGAAACGGCCGATGTGCGGCTAACTGCCGATAGCCCCGCCGTGAATAGCGGTGTGGTCATCCGCGACGAGTGGAGCGATCCGCTGAAATCGGCCGATGCAGGCCATCCCGACCGGGGCGCCATTCCACTGGGTGCGGCCGCGTGGCAGATTGGCGTGCAAGGTCGCTGGAACGTGACGGGCGAATTGATCCCCGCAGGCAAGTGGCTCAAGGTGGATGCACCAAGGACAGCACAACTTCGCGAACTGGTTGAGGTCGAACTATCAAACGAACCAATGAAACTCAAACGCGCCCTGCTCGTGCAAGGCTATCCCGCATTTGAAGCGCCGCTCATTGAATATGCTCTTCGGAAGCAAGGAACTAAGCTGACATCCGTCGAGAAGACTTGGATGCCGCCGGATCAATTCAAAAACTATGATCTGGTCGCCTATGACGGCAGTCTTGGTCGGGCCAAGATCACGCCGGCCGCCTTTTCGCCCGAAGACGTGAAGGTAGTGGATGCTTACCTTCGCAATGGCGGCGTGTTGCTGCTGATGCGCGATCGGCTCGATTTGTTTTCGGCTCAGGAAGGGAAACTCTGGCTCGGTGAAAACCTGAAGCTCGTGAAAAACGCGAAGGCAGCCGGCTATGAATTGCTGCAGCCCAAACATCCTTGGCTGGCTCATCTGGATGCAGCCACCGAACACGCTTGGCTCCAAGCCGCGAACAACTTGCCACTCTCGGCCGAAGCCGGCGAACGGATAATCGGCAGCGGCAAGACGGCAGCCATCTTGTATCGCCAGTCCATCGGCAAGGGAGCGTTGATCTACGTCGGCTTCAGTCCGGCTGCGGCGCTGCCCGGTGGGCGAGCGAAAGAAACAGTCGAGCGCGAGGCGGAGTACGAAGCCCAATATCGAGTCCTGGCGAATATCCTGCGGGATCCGTTTGCCAAGTGACAGTCAGGGGTCGGGAGTCTTTGGCGAGTTACGATGTA
>JAYTUF010000075.1:0-2927 GCA_043744755.1 Anatilimnocola sp. | reverse complement strand
TCCACAACGGATGGTGGTCGGTGGCGTCAAGTGCATAGCTAGATCGTGCGTCGTGCAAAGGTGTTTGTTTTCAGGAGGTGCAAGTCCTCTCCGGCAAGAGTCGCTTCGGCCGGTAGCAAGCAGTGGCTGGTGTCGGCGGTCGAAGAGACCGACGCTCGTGGCCATGTGCAGCGAACCACAAAGAACAAGGACTACGGTCGAGGGATGTCGCATGGCTCCCCGATCTCGCCGTTGTTCGGGAACCTCTACACAAGGCGGTTCGTGTTGGGCTAGAAGAAGTTCGGACATGCGGACGAATTCGGAGCCAGCATCGTCAACTTCGCTGATGCGTCCGAGGCGTTGAAAATGCACGCGGATGGGTTATCGCGGGTGAAAATGCGGGCAGTATTTCGGATTCTTCGTGCGCGGCTCCTGGGCTGCGTCTTTCTGCAGACACCGCGGCGGAAGTTTTCGCGACTACCTCAACCAGGGGGCGTTCAAAAAAGTCGGCTCGGAATTGGGCGGTTTTTATTGTCTTTCCCGTGTTTGGCAGCACTTCGCGGTCTCGGACCGTCGCACTTCTTGAACACTTACGCCAAAAAAATGGGGTGGAATGAATTTTTTTCCCGAGCCAGGACCTAACGTGTCCAAGCCTTCGCGAAAATGAGAGTATCAAGTCTTGACGCCGGTGTGGATAAGTGTACAGTATTCACTTGTTCAGTATCGACCTCGTTCCACGGGTGGAAGCTGGGCCGCTTGCAAGTCGCCCGCCGCTTCCTCATAAAGGGAGAAGTTCCGATGGTTGCTGCCGAAAAGGTGAATGGTCGTATGGCAAAAAAAGACAAAGCCCCCAAGGACAGTGGCAAAGCCAAGCTGGCCGCGCTGATCGAGGGGAACGAAGTTCTCAAGACCACGCTGCAACAAATTGAAAAGCAGTTTGGCGAGGGCTCGATCATGCCGCTCGGCGGCGATCGCACGCTGGCGATCTCCGGCATTCCCACCGGTAGCCTGGCGCTCGATGTGGCGCTGGGCGGGCAGGGGATTCCCCGCGGCCGGATCATCGAAATCTTTGGCCCGGAATCGAGCGGCAAGACCACGCTCGCGTTGCATGTGATTGCCGAAGCTCAGAAAAAAGATGGCATCTGCGCTATTATCGATGCGGAACATGCTTTTGATCCCACCTGGGGCAAAAAGCTGGGCGTGCAGCTCGATACGCTGCTCGTCAGCCAGCCGTCCAGCGGCGAAGAGGCGCTGCAGATTGCCGAGATGCTGATCAAGTCGAACGCGGTCGATGTGATCGTGATTGACTCGGTCGCCGCTCTCGTTCCCCGCGCGGAACTGGAAGGCGACATTGGCGATACGCACATGGGCCTGCAAGCTCGCTTGATGAGCCAATCGATGCGGAAGTTAACGGGCGTGATTGCCAAGAGCAAGACAGCGGTAATTTTCATCAACCAGATTCGTGAGAAGATTGGCGTCAGCTACGGCAGCCCGGAAACAACTCCCGGCGGCCGGGCGCTCAAGTTTTATTGCTCTTGCCGGATCGATGTCCGCCGCGTCACCCAGATTAAAGAGGGTGAAGAGGTGGTCGGCCAGCGGGTGCGGGCCAAGATTGTGAAGAACAAGGTCGCGCCGCCGTTCCGCGTGGCCGAGTTCGACATGATGCACACCAACGGCATCAGCTTCGAGGGGGATGTGCTGGATATGGGCGTCGAGCAGAAAGTGCTCACCCGCAGCGGCTCGTGGTTCAAGTACAACGACGCCTACATCGGGCAGGGCAGGGAGAAGGCCCGCGCTTTTCTGGTTGAGAATACGGCGATTCGCGACGAAATTCGTGATAAGATTCTGGCATCGGGTTTGGTGGGCGCGAAAGAAGTCGCTCCCGAACCGGGTGAAGAAGACGAAGGCAGCGCTGACGAATAAGTGGTCAGGCCGAACCTTGACGCCCCTGGCGGTTCATTCCGCCAGGGCTCTTCTTCGTGTCATCGACAGGCCGAGGAGGGGCTGACGGGATGTTCGTTCGCAACGATGTCTACTGCCGAAGTCTGGTGCTGCTGAGCCTGTGCTCAGCAGCCGCGAGTGACGCCCGCGGGCAGGAGCCGAGCGGGCTGCAGGCTGCAGTGGCGATTGAATCGATACTTGTTGACGCTATCGCCAAGGCAGAAAAGTCG
Organism: Anatilimnocola sp.; assembly: GCA_043744755.1. Taxonomy (GTDB): domain Bacteria; phylum Planctomycetota; class Planctomycetia; order Pirellulales; family Pirellulaceae; genus Anatilimnocola. Next base: position 777 of record JAYTUF010000075.1, on the reverse strand, counting down.
GTGGTCGCGATAGCTCGCCTGCGGAAGCAATCGACCGATGCTTCGCCTGCGGCTGATTTGATTGAAGGCTTGGGGGGCGATGGGGCGGATGTTTTTAGCGATCCCACCCGCCCTGATTTTGTGCCGCACGATTTTGGCTCCGGAGTCGTTATCGATTCTCGCGGCCTGATCCTGACGACCTATCATGTGGTCGGCGACATTCCCGCCTCGCGATACCTGGTTTGGATCGGCAAAAAGCCGTATCCGGCCACAGTCAAAGCCGCCGATCCTTGGCTTGATCTGGCGGTTCTCAAGATCGAAGCCAATGATCTCACACCGTTATCACTGGGCGATGCCAAAGCTCTCAAAAAGGGGCAGATTGCAATCGCCCTCGGCAACCCCTACGCAATTGCCCGCGATGGCGAGCCGAGCGCGACGTGGGGCATTATCGCCAACCTCGCCCGACCAGCGCCACCCGCGCCGGACCGTGCCGGCGCGGGAACAGCCGAAGGTCGAGTCACGCTGCATCATTACGGCAACCTGATTCAGACCGATGCTCGTTTAGAACTGGGAAGCAGCGGCGGAGCGCTGCTCAATCTTAAAGGGGAATTGATCGGCATCACCACGTCGCTGGCGGCGCTCGTGGGTTATGAAAAGAGCGGCGGGTTCGCGATACCCGTCGACGATGACTTTCGCCGTTCACTGGACACTTTGAAAACGGGACGAGTGCCCGAGTATGGCTTCCTGGGCATCGCGCCCACTTTCCTCGCCGCCGAAGAACGCCGCCAAGGACGTTTC
>JAYTUF010000074.1:0-11489 GCA_043744755.1 Anatilimnocola sp. | reverse complement strand
GGCGATCTGCTGGGGCTTGGCTGAACTGGCTCGGCAGTTGGGGCACGAGCCGCAAACGGCCGCCTCGGCCGAGCAAGCCTTCGCGCTCGCGGCGAAGTCAGCCGCCGAAGTGATCTTGCTCGACGTACGCTTGCCGGGCATCGATGGCATCGCCGCGATGTCGCAACTGCGGCAACTGCTGCCCGCCGCGAAGATCATTGTGATGACTGCGCATGGCGATCTGAGCACTGCTGTCGATGCGGTCCGGCAAGGTGCCTTTGAATACATCGTCAAGCCGTTCGATACGCGGCAGATTGAACGCCTGATCGAACGTGCGCTGACACCGGCCCCGCCGGTTTCCGCGGATCAAGCCGCGACAACCTCCAAACAACCGCAATCACTGATCGGCAAGACGCCGGCGATGCAGGAAGTTTTTAAGCGGATCGCGCTCGTCTCGGCCAGTGACGCCTGCGTGTTCATCTCCGGCGAAAGTGGTTCCGGCAAAGAACTCGTCGCGCGGGCCATCCATCAGTACAGCAACCGCGCCACGGCGCCGTTCGTCGCGGTGAATGTCGCCGCGCTCAGCCCGTCGCTAGCCGAGAGCGAACTGTTCGGCCATGTCCGCGGCGCATTCACAGGGGCGGAACATTCCCGCGCGGGCTTGCTCGTGGATGCCGATGGCGGCACGCTGTTTCTGGATGAAGTCGCTGATATTCCGCTGCCGGTGCAAGTGAAACTGCTCCGTGCGCTGGAGCATGGAGAGGTGCTGCCCGTCGGTTCCGGCAAGACGACCCGCACGAATTTTCGCTTGATCTCGGCCACGCATCAGGATTTGCTCACGAAAGTCCGCGAGGGTACCTTTCGCCATGATCTCTACTTCCGCCTTTGCACGTTTCAAATCAATCTGCCGCCGCTGCGGGACCGCAAGGATGATCTGCCGCTGCTGATTGCCCATTTCTATGAATTGCTGGCGACCGATCAAACCAAAGGGAACTTCTCCGCCGACGCCATCGCAGAAGCCCAGCGGCGTCCGTGGCATGGCAATGTCCGGGAACTGCGGAATGCGGTTGAACATGCCCTGATCGTCGCTCGCCAGGGACCGATCTTGCCCGAACATTGGCCCCCCGCGATGCAGCCGATTTCGGCGGGGAATGTTAGCGACGAACCGCTGGCCCTGCGCTTGAAGAAATTGATCCGCGAATGGGCCGAACAGCGGCTGCAATCGGGCGAGGATCTGAAAACCCTGTACGACGAACTGCTGCAGCAGGTCGAGCCGCCGCTGATCGAAGCCGCCTTGCAGAAGAGCAAGGGCGAATGCCTGGCCGCCTCTCGCTGGCTCGGCATGCACCGCACCACGTTGCGAAAGAAGCTGGACCAGTATGGATTGCAGGGGGAGGAGTAAACGAGTGGGTGAGGGGGAGAGGGGGAGAAAGATTGTTGGTTTGCGTTTCGCGAGAAATGGCACGGGAATAAAGCGCGATTCAAAAGACTCTTGCTCTTGAGAATCGATCATCAGGAGCATTTCTCGTGTCCGATGCGAACCAACCCACTTTCTGGCGTCGCATCGCTTGGTTCCTCGTCCGCTGGGTCGGTCGAACATTAACGGCGGCCGTTTTAATCTATGCCAGCTTTCTGACGTTGGGCTGCGTGCCGGTGAATACGTCGTTTGTGCCCGCGACTGGCGACGATCGGGTCGTGATCTACATCCGCAGCAATGAGATTCATACCGATCTTGTCCTCCCCGTGCTGCATGAGGCCAGTGGTTGCGATTGGCGCGAGCGGTTTCCGCCGCATCACTTCGGCGGCGACGTTGCCAATTGCCGTCACGTCGCCATCGGCTGGGGAAATCGCGCCTTCTATGTCGATACCCCAACCTGGGCCGAGTTCAAACTGAGCACCGCCGCGCGAGCCCTCTTCTGGCCCAGCGAAACCGTGCTGCATGTGGAGTATGTGCCGGAGATCTTCCCGCGCGAACATTATCGCGCGGTGCATCTGACTCCCGCGCAATATCAGCAGCTCATCACCTTTGTGAATGAGACGATTGGCTCCTGTGACGAGCAAGGCCGCGCGACGACAGCTACCCACCGCACTTATCATTCTCACGACCGCTTTTACAACTCGACCGGCAGCTACCATCTGTTCAATACCTGCAATCAATGGACCGGCCGAGGCTTGAAGCGGGCCGGCATGACAACGGGATTGTGGACCCCGCTGAAGCCGCAGGTGCTGTGGTGGCTCGGGGAGGACAGGGAGAGGGGGTGAGTGGGAGAGGGGGTGACAAGGAGCGATAATGCGAGATTAGCTCATGGATTCAGCGATCCCACCGATTTGATTGTCGATAGATGTCACTAACAAATCCCACGCTTTTCGTTCCTGCGACCCCGCTGTCTTTTGAACCAGTATCGAGAGTCGTGTCAATTCATTCCGAATGTCCGCATCGGGAATGATCCCAATCCGAGTAGCGAGGATCGCGGCTTCGACGATGGCGTGCTTCGCGCGGTTGAAGCCGAACCAATCGCGAACGCTGCGGACTTGAACTACTTCGCAGTGAAACGTGGCCCGCGGCGGCGCGACTTCGGACGATGTCACCCGCAGGGCGAACCAGCGGCAGCAATCGGCGAGTGCATAGTGCGGTGGTATTTCAATTTTGTCGTACATGGGCGTTGTTTCAATCCGCCCAATCGCGGCCCGGGCAAGCAGTTCGACATCATCCGTAATGTGAAAGACGGCAGTTCCCGTTCGCTGCAAGTTCGCGAACGTTTGCGAAGAGCAAAACGGCCGCAGCGTAAAGCTCCGCAAGTCACGATCAACCTGCGGTCCCATCGGCGCAAGGTGCGGCGAGCCATCTGCCGCGGCGGTGACGACCAGTCCTTCGACAATCAGGCGATCAATTGATTCAGACATAGACTCACTGTAGCGGAATTCGCCAGAATTCCGAGCCTTCTCGGGTGACTCAGAATTCTGGCGAATTCTGCTACTTTAAAACGTCACCGGCCGAGTCGGAATGACATACGCGTCTTCTACTAATGGTCGTTCGTCGGCCGATTCCGGTAAGGGCGACGCTGGTTCGATCCCTGCCATTCGCAAGAAATTCGAGAGCAACTCAAAGCCGCCTTCGGTCAGAATCGACTCTGGATGAAACTGCACGCCCCAGATTGGCAAACGCTGGTGCGCGATGGCCATGATGGTGCCATCCGCGGCCGTCGCGGTGACTTGCAGCTCGGCGGGCAGCGTCTGCGGGTCGATCACTAGAGAATGATACCGGCCCACGGTCAGCGGCGTTGGAAGACCAGCGAACATTCCGATCGCTCCATGCCGTATTTGGCTGGTCCGCCCATGCATCGGCTGCGAAGCGCGAACGATCTTGCCGCCCAGTGCCTCGCCAATCGCTTGATGACCAAGACAAACACCGAGCAATGGAATCTCGCTTCCCAGCGCGCGAACGACGTCGAGCGAGCAGCCAGCCTGCGACGGCGTGCAGGGGCCTGGCGAAAGGACGATCGCTTGCGGCTGAAGTTTGCGAATGGCGGTAACGTCGATTGCGTCGTTGCGGACAACGTCGGTATACGCGCCGAGTCGGCGGAGATACCTCGCCAGGTTGTGCACGAAACTATCGTAATTATCGATGAGTAGAATCATTGCCTTCTCGAACTAATTCACGAGCGACTTCAATAACCCCGCCGCTTTATGCCAGGTTTCTTCATACTCGCGTTCGGGTACGGATTGGGCCACGATGCCGCCGCCGACGGGGAACTGCCACCAGCCACGCGCGGCGGTGATCGTGCGAATGAGGATATTCAAATCGAGCGAGCCATCGAAGCCCAGATAGCCAATCGCGCCGCAGTACGGTCCTCGAGCGGTGGGTTCGAGTTCACTGATGATTTCCATCGCCCGCACCTTGGGAGCGCCGGTGATCGAGCCACCGGGAAATGCCGCCCGCACGAGATCGAGCGGCGATCGATCTGGTTCCAGTGTACCCTCGACCACGGAAACCAAATGCTGCACGTATTGATAGGATTCCAGCCCGCAAAATTGAGTCACGCGCACGGACTCAGGCCGGCAAACGCGAGACAGATCGTTCCGCAGCAGATCGACAATCATCACATTTTCCGACCGGTCCTTTTCACTCTCTTGCAATTCACTTCCGGCAAAAAGATCAGCTTCAGCGCGGGCCGTTCGCTGCCGGGTGCCTTTAATGGGCCGCGCTTCAACGCGGCCGTTGGTCACTTTCAGGAAGCGTTCGGGCGAAGCGCTCGCGATTTGAGATTCGCCCAGATCGAAATAAGCCGCGAAGGGGGCGGGGTTGCGCTCGCGTAAGCGGAGGTACAACGAAAGTGCATCTGTTGCTGCAGGAAAAAGTAGCCGCTGGGCGAGGTTCACTTGAAAAATGTCGCCGGCATGGATGTACTCAATGGCCCGCGCGACGGCGGTCAGGTACTGGGCGGCGGAAAAGTTACTAAGCAGGCCCGCAGGACCTGAGACCGGATAGCTGCGAGCGAGTTGCTCGTTGCTCAATGCTTTCGTGCTCGCTGCCGGTGGCGCTTTGGCCGGTGAGGCCAACACTTGTTGAAAATACTCAATGCGCTGCCGAGCGCGAATCGCTCGCGCGGAAGGTAATGTTTCCGGAAATCCCTGTGAAATGAACCAAGCTCGTTGCAAATGATGATCATACGCCAGCACGATGTCATACAGGCCGACGGCCAGCGCGGGAAATTCAAACTCGTCGAACTGCGGCGCCGGTAAGCGCTCGAGGCTGCGACCCAGATCATAACTCAGCAGTCCGGCAGCGCCGCCTTGAAAGGGAGGCAGACCGGGAATTGTCTCTGCGCAAAGTGGACGAATGGACTTTTCCAGGAGCCCAAGACCGTCGCTTCCGTCGGCGGGCAGTTCCAGAAACTCAAATGGGTCGGCGGTGATGAACGAGTATCGCCCCAGCATTTCATGTGGCATCGCTGAATCGAGAAACAGAACATGCGGCAACGAGGCCAGCCGTTGAAAGGCTGCCGCAGCAGGCAGCGGAGATTTCCACTCCAGGACGAGTGGCAATTGATGATCGTTGCTCATGCTTCCGCTCCTGCTGCAGGCGGCGGATCGGTGCTTTTGACATGCGACTTGCGGAGCCGATGGCTTTCTTCCGCAGTGGTGAGATAACCCCAATCGAGCGCTTCGTCCTGGAGATATTGCTTGCTGAGTGTCAGCGCGATGGCTGCCTTGCACATCTCGAAACCAAGATAGAACGCGTGAGAGGGATCGAGCTTTGCCGCTTGATGCGAATCGTTCGCGCCGCCGAAGCCTGGATGCAGCAAACGCTCCATTAACAGAAAAGGATCCGCAGCGGACAGATGCAGGTCGGCGCTAACGACATGTACTTCGCCGCGTTCGGCGAAGACGCGGTAATTGTTGTCCTTGATTGCCGCAGCCAATTGAGTCAATGTCTCTTCGCTGGTTTCGTTCAGTTTGGGATCGCGCAGCGTGACCAGTCGCGGCTCCAGCCGCTTCGGCGGCACCCGTTGTTGCACCGCATGATAAACCAGCCGCCGCGCGAGATCGCATTCGCGGACGCTGGTTCGCGCCCAGTTGATGACTTGCGTCGTCAGCACGCTGCGGATGCCCGTTTCCTGACAGAAGCCCAGCAGCAGCGTGTTGATGCCGGCCGAGTCACCGTCGGTCAGTTCGGTCAGATTGCCGATGCCCATCAGCATTTCGACATCAGGATAACGGCGGCGCACCTCCAGATACCGCCCCAAGCTCGCCGCGAAACCAAAACCAATGGGCTCAAGCACCGCATCAATCCGCAGCGGCACTTTTGCTTGAGCGAGCAGTTCGACCGTCGATTCCAAACCCACGAGCGTGGGAAAATCATCGGGGATCACAACCACTTCGCAGCCCCAGTCGCAGGCCGCTTCGCGATTGCTGCTGTTCACGGAGAGCACGAGTTCTGCACCGGCGCGCACAGCCGGCGCGATCTCGCGTGGGTCGAGGCTATCAATCGAAACTCGCAACCCTGCGTCGCGGAGCGCTCGCACGCAATCGGCTACGCCCAGCCAAGGTCCGCCCGGGTCGCAGCCGACATCGATCAAATCAGCGCCATCGGCCTGCAGCCTTTTCGCCTGGTCGATGATCTCGGCCAATGTCTGCCGCGGCGCGTGATTGATTTCGGCGATGATTTGAATGTCATACTGGCCATACTCGGCGGAGCGCTCACTCTTGCCGCCGAGAAATTCGGGCAGTTGCTGCAAATCGCGCGGACCAACTTGAATCGGCACGTTCACAACGGAACTGAGCGGTGATAGTTCACCGTGGCAATAACCGGGCAAGATCACCTGCGTCGCAGAGGCCGGAACTTGAATGTGTTTCGCGATCCAGGCCGGCGACATCAACGCGGCCACGGTGATGGGCAGCACATCAATGGTGAAAGCAAAGCCTCTTTCCGCGGCGAGTTTTGTCACCACCGCCCGGAGCGCGAACTCCGCCAATCGCCCGGTGACAAAGTGCAGATGTTCGCCGGACATGGGGAAGCAATCGATCGCGAAACCAGGGACGAATGAGTAGCTGTTAGCATAGCATTAACCGGGAAGTAGCGCCTTTTGCCGAATTGAGTTTGACTTTAACGCCGTGGCCGTTTAACACAAGTAATAAGATGTACGAACGACAGTTTGCGGTGGTCCTAGGCGATTGGTGTCCCATGCAAAGAAAAACTCGAAAGTCCGCGTTCACGCTGGTCGAACTACTGGTGGTGATCGCGATTATTGGGGTGCTGGTGGCCCTGCTGCTGCCAGCGGTCCAAGCGGCCCGGGAAGCTGCCCGCCGCACGCAGTGCGCAAACCACGTCAAGCAGTTCGCGCTGGGAGTTCACAACTTTGAAGGCACCTACAGGCACATTCCCAAAGGAAATTATGTGGGGGGAACGTTCCCGCACGGGGGTAATGTTAGTTGGATGTTTGTGACCCTGGGATTCATGGAGCAAGGCCCACTGTACGACAAGGTCGTGGGGAGCGGAAGTTTGGCGAATGCCGTAACCCAAAACATCTTGCCGGCGAAGTTCCCCGTAGTGCGTTGTCCCAGCGACGTGTTCGAGCGAACGAATGCGCGATTGTCGAGCTACGTCGGCAACACCGGGCCGACCTGCAACAATCCGCCGCCTGGTTGCCCAGCCCCGTTCCAAATCCATTGCAACGGGCAGATCGGCAGCGGCGGAACCATTCCCCCGGGCCTGACGCCGCCGACGCATCCAGGATATGGGCCGAGCATGTCTTGGGGAGATACCGGTATCACGTCGGACACCGTAGGGATGTTCGCTCGCGGCGGCGCGCTCATTCGTTTGTCCGACGCGACCGACGGCACATCGAACACCCTCTTGCTCGGGGAAACATTGCCCGAGCACTGCGAGTTCATGCGCTACAATGGCGGTAAAGCCGGCTGGGCGCAGGACAATTTCATTGCTCAGGGCCAGACCATTCAGCCGATCAATTGGAAAATCGATCGCATGCGGACGACGCCGGCGGCCTTTACTTCGTGTGGCTGCGATGCCAACTCAAATCCATCGGGCGATCGGGCCCGCTGCATCATGAACTGGGCCGTGACCTGGGGCTTCAAATCGAACCATCCGAACGGCGCTAACTTTGCCTCGGCCGATGGCTCTGTTCGGTTCATCACCGAATCGATCACCATGCGCACGTACCAATATCTCGGTTGCCGCGACGATGGCCAAGCGGCGAATGTTCCCTAGATCTCATTCATTCCCCCACTCATTCGGAACCTGATCGATGGTCCGCCCCACAGCGGTTGCTGGTTTTGGTTGCCTGCTGCTGATCGCTTGCGGCGGTTGCGGTTCGGGAACGACGGCCGTGGAAGGGGTTGTGCTGTTTGACGGCCAGCCTCTTGCGAATGCATCGGTGCAGTTCATTCCCCAAGGACCGGGCCGCGATGCAACCGGCGCGACCAATGAACAAGGGAAGTTCTCGATGTCCACCCGGGAACCCCGCGATGGCGTCATGACGGGAAGTTACAAAGTAGTCATCACACCGCGGCCGAAGGTGGCGCCGCCGCAGCAGTTTGCAACGGCGGAAGAGGCCATGGCAGCATCAGCGGCGGTCAGACCCCAACCGGCAGTGCCTAATTTTCCTGTGAAGTACACGCTTCCCGATCAAACACCGCTGACCCAAGACGTGCCCGCGAAAGGCAAAATCGTGTTTGAATTGAAGAGCAATTAAGCCGAACCGAAGCGGAAGCCGCCATTGACTGCGATTACTTGCCCGGTGATGAAGTCGGCCGCGGGTGAGGCGAGAAAACGGACTGCCGCGGCCACATCCGCGGGCGTGCCCCAGCGTTCGCGGAGCGATTCCTGCTTCGCCCGCTCTTGCCAGTAGTCTGAAGTTTGCTCGCCCCACGAAGTGCGAATCCAACCGAGAGCCAGGCAGTTCACGCGTACCTCCGGCGCGAGCGACTGGGCCAAGCTGCGGGTGAAGGCCATCACGGCCCCTTTGATGGTAGCAAACATTTCACCGCTGTCGCCCGCCATCCCCCGCTCTGCCTGATCCCAGCCGATGTTGAGGATGCTGCCGCTGCCACGGTCGCGCATTTGATGTCCCAGTGCTCGCGATAATGCCACGCAGCTGAGCACATCAACCTGCCACAGGCGCTCGAGCTTTTGTTCAAACCACCAACTGGTGGCTTCGCCCGTCAGTACATCGGCCCCCGCGTTGTTCACCAGCAAGTCGAGCTTACCTTGCCATTGCCAGGCTTCATTTGCGAGTTTAGTGACGTCTTCAGCAACAGCCAGATCAGCCCGAATCGTCAGCACTTTGCGGTCCAATTGCTCGATCTGCTGGGCCAACTCTTCCAGCGATTGCTGATTTCGGTTGCCATGCACGATCACATCAGCGCCGGCGGTTGCCAGTGCGAGCGCGATCGCCCGGCCGATGCCGCCGCTGGCGCCGGTAACAAGCGCCGTTTGCCCCGCTAGGTTGGCTGAGTCATTCACGCTGCACTTTCTTTCGCGGAGCGCCAGACGACTTTCTCAAGGCAACTCATAGCAGACAGCCTGGGTGCCATTGCGAAGTAACAATCGTTTGCCACTGATGCACAGGTTATTCCAAGTCTTGCCCGGCAGGGCTTCAATCTTGCCTTGCTCTTGGAATTTTTCGGGATTAGCAGCGACGAGCATCAGGTCACCGTCCTCGCCCAGCACCAGCACTTGATCGCCCACGCCCAGTACCTGGCCATGACCATACCGGCCACCCTTCCAACGCGACTTGCCGGTTTCGAGATCGACGCATTCCAGAATGCCATCGCTCAAACCGTAGGCATGATCCTTGATAATAGTCACGTTGGTGTACTTGGTCTTCAGCACACGGCGGCTTTCCCAAACGGGCGTGACGCTGAATGTTTCACTTTCGTTTTTGAGCTGCAGCAGAACTGAACCAGCGCCGTAGCCCTTGCTCAAGAAGATGCGATCGCTCGCGAGAGGAAAAGCCTGCGAGACGTTGGCATCGGCGTTACTGTTGCCGGGCCACTTGTGCTTCCACAGTTCTTTGCCCGACTTCGCGTCGTAACCAGCCAATGATTTTTCATTGACCGAGATAATCTGCTCGACACCTCCCAATGTGGCCAGAACGGGTGATGCATAACTGATTTGTTCGTCTCCCGCTTCCCAGGCAACCTGACCACTCTCTTTATCAAAAGCGATCAGCGCTTGCAAATCCGAGTCTTTTCCGCCAGCGGGGACAACAACCAGGTTGCCCACAATCAGCGGCGAACCACTCCGGCCCCACATGACCGATTGTTCGCCTTCCGCTTGCGTCAAATGGTAACGATCCAGCAGATCGTCTTTCCACAGGCGCTTGCCGGTGGCACCATCCAGGCAAGACACGATCCCCGTCGAACCCTGGGCATACACGCGGCCGCCATCAATCGTCGGCGTGGACCGCGGACCGAGACCGCCCATGGCGTTGTAATGCCGGGCTGGCGAGGCGTGATGCCAGATCAAGTCGCCGGTCGCGACGCGGTAGCAAGAAACCCATTCATCGCCGCCCCGCTGCTCCATCGTCACGGCAAAGCCGTTGCGGACGACAAAGCCAGACCAGCCGGGACCGATATCACGCCGCCACATTTCGCGCGGCGGATTCGCCTTCCAATCGGCGGCGATCTGCAGGCCAGGCAGATAATTGTTGCGCTGCGGACCGAGGAACTGCGGAAAGTCGTCGGCGGTTTCGGTCAGCAAATCGGCTGTGAGCTTAAGCGCCGGCGCTTCACTGTTTCCGGATTCGCTGATAGCCGGTTGCTGCTCCGGCGAAACGTTCACCAGGCTGTATTTGTGTCGCGGCTGCCATTGCGGAACAAACGTTGGGACCATGTAGCCATCGACGCCTTCATAGCGCAGTGCCGCCACGGCCATGACGATTGCCGCCAGCGGGAGCGCAAACCCAATGCGTCGGATCATGAAATTGAATTCGCTGAACCAGCAAAACCAGATGTACAGCGTGACGCAGGTCAGGAAGGACAGAAGCAGGGTGACGAGGTTGACCACGGCGCCATCGAAGAACGGCACGACAGTTTCGATCTGTTCGGCAAAGATGCGAACCAGCGCAATGAGCGTCAAGCAAACTGTCACAACCACCGACGTGATCCAATTGGGAAAGCGCTGCCAGAAAGTCGGAGGCGTTGACGCCGCAGGGGAAGTTGTGGAAGTGGTTTGGGGCGAGACAGACATAGAGAATTCCTGGAACCGGGCTCCGCTTTTGATCAGAACAATATAGCTTGAAGACAAGTCTCACGGCTAACAAGGTAGCCCGCCGCGTTCGCAAGGAAGGGCGGGAAGAAAACGAACAACTGGCAATCCCGCGAGAGCACGCAAGGTTGACCATGAAAGGGCTGAAGCTTCAAGAAAGTTTGCCCGCGAGAGCTAACTTGGTTATTGGTAAGCGAAGATTCGCCCGCCCGACTTTTCGTGCTATCGCACGATTGCCAGGTGCCCCTCAACTCGCGGCGCTCCGTCGCTAACGCATCGGGCTATCTCAGCGAGGGTCTTACCGCCCGAACGAAAATCCCCAATGCACCGGGCTGGGGCCGCAATGACCGGAATGATAATTGCCGTGGTGATGGGGGCCATAGTAGCCGCCCCAATAAGGTGGCGGATAATAGGCCGGTCCGCCGTAAACCCGCTCGACAATCACGGGTGTGGGGGGCGGCGGGATGGCAGCGGTGTAGGCCGCCTGGTAGCGCGTCTGGGCCGAGGGAGCTTGTTGCATCGCTTGGAGGACCGAATCGGGCACGCCCTGATTGCGGAGATAGATTAAATCGTTGACCTGCAGCGTCTGGGTCACGCCGTTAGTGCGGACGTGCGTGGCGATCACGTCTTCGCTCAGCCCAGCCCGGGTCATGGCGATGACATCCTGGGGCGTCACCGCGCCGCGGACGGCCTGTTGGGCGCTGCCTTGAGCGTAAGCCTGTTGCTGGGCTTGGGCCCGGTCTTGATCAATCGATCCACCAATCGCCGAACCAGTGATGGC
>JAYTUF010000073.1:0-11514 GCA_043744755.1 Anatilimnocola sp. | reverse complement strand
CTTCCTGCAAAGCCTGCCGCGCGGGGATGTGATAATGCACATCGCCGGCCGCGACGAGGGGCAGCCGGACGGTTCTGGAAAGTTGTTGTAAGCGACTCAGCCGGCCCGCATCGTCCGCGCCGCGAAACAGTTCGGCGAGTAGGTAAGCCCGGTCGCCGAAGATGTCGCGATAGTTATGCCAGGCGGAAACATCCTCCGGCAGCACTTCGCCCGGAATCACGCCCGCCAGCAGACCCTGGTTGTATTCCGCAAGGTCGGCCAGCGTGAGTTCGCACTTCCCCTTCTCCGCCCGACGACGACCAATGGTGAGCAGGCGACAGAGCCGCCCATAAGCGCGGCGATCGGTCGCCCACAAGCAGACCGGCGGCCCATCGCTGGGATGCACTTCCGCCCCAATGATCAGCGGTAGCGAGCACTCCTTGGCGGCCAGATGCGCCCGGACCACACCCGAGAGCGTATCGCGGTCAGTGATCGCAATCCCCGCATAGCCCAACTCCAGCGCGCGGGGAATCAGCTCATCCGCATGAGCGGCCCCTTCGAGAAAGGAGAAGTTCGTCTTGCAATGCAGTTCGGCGTAAGGCATTCCGTTAGGATAGTGAACATAGGTTCACTATTCCACGGCTTTGCACAATAAACCTTCCCTCCACATGTTGTGCAGCCGACTCAACTTACACGAGGGACTCGGCCCGAAAGTCGGTCAAGCCGTTTCTAAAAAGCCGCAACCTGCAGATTTCAAAGCTGCTGAGATTTTCTGACGCGGTCGGCGTTGCACTCAGCACGACCATCAGAGAGTAGGGCATCACTTTTTGATGCAACCAGAAAATTTTTGACTACTCCTGAGTCGGCTGCAAAGCTTAGTGATCTTCGCGGCATTATCCGGACCAAAAAGTGCCGTGGCTTCTGCCTGAACCGCTTCCATCGCAGCGTCCATTGAGGATTTTGGGGAATGCCTCTTGATCTCAGAAACCAAGTCATCAAGAGATGCGGAATCGGAATGCTTTACTCCAGCCGCTTCAGCTAAACCAATTAGCTTACCGGAAACCCATTTTCTGTTTCCATTTGCATCAAGCAACAAGGATACAAGTGATTTTCTTTCGGCTTCTTCCCAATCGCGGGTCGCGACTCTCGAAAACAAGTTTCCTGCCAACCAGCCGAGCTTAGCGGAGAATGCCTCTTGCAGCCTGCCTGTTCGGCAGCGTTGAAGCACTCCGTAGTGCTGGTCTTTTAGCGAGAACAATACTCGCAACATTGCAACGCTAGGCTCAGCGATCCCGACGTCCGCATCGGGATGTAGGTAAAATAGCCCCAGAGACTGTTCGTTCTGGTTTAAGACACGATCCAGCAATTGGGAATAAACTCCCCTTTTTTCCTCGGGAAAAACACCCGCAAAGGTAGAGTTTCCTAGATGGTTTTGGAGATACCACGCAAGGGGTCGAATGACTGCCAGGGTGATTGGGTGTTCTTTGCGACCATCGTTTCTGGTTGCTAGATCACAAGTTTGAGTCGTGACGATGAATCCTAGATATTTGTCATCGCAAAAATGAGAGTGAATCTGCCTCAGGATTTCACGCAATTCGCCACTCCAACCGATTATATCGCCTTGAGCAAGGTCGCTGCTGACATTCGGCAGCTCGGCAGAATATGTCCAGTGTGACACAAAGAACCGCTCCGAATATCAAATTAGTCAGTGGTCTTTTGAACTTCGGTTTTCGGCTCTTGCGGGGCGTATCGTAGCGTGATGTTTCCCGACAGCTTTGTCGTTGCAACCACTCGACCAGATAAGGTGACGGAGAGGGGTCTTGGAGCTGCCGATTGATTTGCGCCAGTTATTGAAACAGTCCTTCCACCGTAAGCGGACGAAACTGTCTTGTTGTTATCAAATGACATTTACTAAGTCCTTGTCGATAATTCCAATGTAATTGGTCAAGATCATGCGAGCATCTTTCTCGAATGTTTCTATTGGTATATTCAGGAAGTTAGACAGTTTTTCGTCATCCTTGCTGCGCAATTCAAAATTAATCTTGATTTTGAACTTGTCCTCTTCGTTAAGCACTTCAATGTTGACGACGGATTCGCCGCCCCAGTCGACCGTGCGCTTGATTTGTCGGCGCTTGATTGTAAAGCAATCCGAAAGCGCGCCATCGCCGGGGTGGCTCATTAGGGATTCTAATTCGCCGATTGACTCGACTGTCTCAAATCCCAGATTTAGGCCAGCAGCAAAAAACGGTGTGTGCGGAAGTTGATGCAAGGCCGAGGCCGCAATGGTCTTCGCTTCATTCAAGGAAGAGAATTTGCAAGGAACTGCCTGCAAGACTAGCCTGTCGCTGCCAGCCACGACGATTACATTTTGATGCTTTACCTGGTACGGGCCGTACTCGTCTAACGGAATCAGCACTTCAAGAGGAACGGAACCATCGAGTCCGAAAAGTCTCTTTGCAATTCCGGCTGGAGTTAGGATCGCACGATTCCAATGACCAACGACAACGACGGACCAATCGTTGGTGACAATCGTCATTTTAATTACCGGGCGGTTTTGTGCCGCGGAAATCGCGGAAATATCCCAATGAAGTATCAAGAATCATAACTGACTGGCTGAACAAGGCAATCCCTGTTGGAATTCCGAGCTTCATCCCGCCACCCGCTGGTGATAAGGCCTAATCCACCAGTGGCCACAGACGTCCCGGACTGTGCCACCCTTAAGAAAGACCGTCGTGCTGCGAAACCGCCAAACAACGAGTTGAAAAACTCCGCGAGTTATTCACCGCCACCTGGCGTAACTCCCGGGTTGGCGGCGCGTGGGCGGTGAAAAACTAGCCGATTAGTTCACCATTCACGATGGAATTCAAACCTACGGCAGCGTGTCGCCGAGCACCGCCTCGGTCTGCTCGCGATGATACTCATGCAGCCGGCTACGCAATTCGGGGTCGTGAATCGCGAGCATCCGCACGGCGAGTAGGGCGGCGTTTTTCGCGCCGGCGTCGCCGATGGCCAGCGTGCCAACGGGAACACCACTCGGCATTTGCACGATCGAGAGGAGTGAATCGAGTCCGGACAGCGCCCGGCTTTGCACGGGCACGCCCAGCACGGGGAGAACCGTTTGCGCGGCGACCATTCCCGGCAGATGCGCGGCGCCGCCGGCGCCGGCGATGATCACCGCCAGGCCCCGTTCCTCGGCCGAGGCCGCGTACTCACACATCCATTGCGGCGTGCGATGGGCGGAAACGACGCGGCATTCGTGCGGCACGCCGAAGCGCGTGAGCATCTCAGCCGCGTGGCGCATCGTCTCCCAATCGGACTTGCTCCCCATGATGACACCGACCAGCAGTTGTTGTGCATTCATGCACCTATCATAATCTTTATTGTCGCCTTTCGCTCCGCGAAAGGACGTTCTTTCGCGGAGCGAAAGACGACATTCAATGCGAGAGGAACTGAAGAGCGTGAGAGCCGTTGTTCGTCAGCGCTGCTGGTTTGTCGCCATGGCATTGGTCTGCGCCTGCTGGACCTT
This sequence comes from Anatilimnocola sp., assembly GCA_043744755.1. Lineage (GTDB taxonomy): Bacteria > Planctomycetota > Planctomycetia > Pirellulales > Pirellulaceae > Anatilimnocola. Next base: position 8,009 of record JAYTUF010000073.1, on the reverse strand, counting down.
CCCCACAAACGCGGAACCTCCCGCCAACCCCGCCACCCTCGAGCAAGCGATCAGCAGGCTTGGTCATGACGAGTTCGCGATTCGCGAAGCTGCTTCGAAGCAACTCTGGCTCGTAGGCATCCGGGCAATTCCGGCACTACAAAAGGCAGCCAACGGTCCCGACGCTGAAGTCCGCCAGCGGGCGCGCACGATCCTGGAGAAGTTCGAACTGGGGCTGACGCCCGACATGCCGCCGGAGTTTGAGACGCTGCTAGTCAACTTCCGGCAGAGCCAGCTCAACGACAAGCAACTGATCTTGAATGCGCTGATCGACGAGAAAAAGATTAAGCTGGCCTTTCAACTGGCCCGCTCCGAAAAAGACGTCGCCATTCGCGATACGCTCGTCAGCAATGCCAGCCGGCACGCCCAGCGGTTTGTGCCGGAGATGCTGGCCCGCAATGAAATTGACGACGCCGAAGCCATCCTTGAAGCGGTCGAGATCGCCGCCGATTCCTCGCTCGAACGCCTCACCGCGGTGCTCTACATCACCGGCCGATTGCCCGAGCGGCTCAAAGCGGCTGAAGCGAAACTGGCGGCAGCTTCCTCGCCGCCACTCGTCAAACGGCTCATGTATTTCCGCCGCGCCAATGGCGATTTGGCGGGGGCTGCTGATCTGGCGGGCAAGAATCAATTGGCCTATTACCAGCGAGCCATCTTGCTCGAAAAGAGTGATTGGGCCGGCGCTGCCGCGGTTCACCAGGGGTTGTTCCCCGGACCCAAACTTTCCGCGGAGTCGCAGGCGTTTGGCGCTGCACTCAATTTCTTCGCCGGTAATCAAGCCGCGGCCGATGGTCGCTTGCTGGAACTGCGGACGAACGCCGTCGAGCAACTTTCGACCTACTGGGACGCGGCCGAAGCCCATCTCGCCTGTGAGCAACCGGAACACGCGACCAAGTTACTAGAAGCGAGCATCCCCGCGGCCGCTTCGTACATTCATGGGCTGCGGATGAACTATGCGCGGTCGCAAGCCCTCGGCGGCGTGACCAAAGACACCAAGTTCGACAAAGCCTGGTACGACGCGCTGGTCGATGGCGGCCTGGTCGCCACGCAGATGCGGATTCCGCGAGCACACTTCGCCCGCAATCTGGCCCGGCAGTTACACCATCTGGGCGAACGTGAGCGGGCGAAACAAATCGTCGCGGTGCTGCGTGCCGAAGCCGAGCGCGACAGCAGCGGCCCGTGGTGGCCCACGCTGCTGAGCGCTGATCTTTACCTGCGCGATCGACCTCAGGCCCTTTTGGATCTGCAGCAAGCGCTCGGCAAGCCTGGCGTCGCGCCCAGTTCGTTGTTCGGGGCGCTCTATCCTAAAGATTTCCTGCTGGCCGATGCGCTCTATGTCAAACTAACCAGTGAAGCCGGGAAGAAAGAGGAAGCGTTGGCGCTGGTCGAACAAATCTTCGGCCCGGCGGGGTTTTCCGCTGAAGAAGCGAAATCGTTGGCTGAGAAAGTAGCTGCCGAAATCGAACCTTGGCATGGGCTGTCCGACTATCGCCTGCACTTGCGAGCCGGCGACATCTGCTTGCGTTTGAATGACCGCCCCCGGGCTCGTCGCTGGTTCGAACGCGCGGCGAGCAGCACGACCGATGGCAACGTGCGACTGGGTGACCTCGCGCTCGAAGATCGCGATTGGGAAGCTGCCGCCAAATGGTATCGGGCCGCGTGTGAAAAGTTGCCGTCGTTGCCGTTGCCGCGGCACCTGCTGGGCGAAGCGTTGATTCAAGCGGGGAAGAAGGACGAAGGCGAGCGAGAACAGCGGCAGGCGAGTCTGGCCGCACTAGCGCCTGTAACACGATACCAATTCGCATTCCACTTGAAAGAGCGCGGCTTGAATGCGGCTGCCGCTGACCAGGCGCTCGTCTTGCTTCGCACCTCGAATCCGACCGTGCAACATCCGACGCTCGCGGCGGGGCACTTGCGGGCCAATGTCATTGCGAAAGAGTCGCCCGAGCAGGCAGCCGACGCCTGGCAGCGGTGGCTCCTCAGCATGCTCTCGGGCGTGAACAACTATCAACTGCTCGAGCATTACCTGGCCGATCCCGAGTTGATTCACCGCATTCGGGCCCGCGCGTTGCTCAAGGCCGGCAAGCCCGACGCGGCGATCACGGAACTCCGCCGCGTGCAGATCATCATGCCCGGCAACGTGCGAATGTTGGAAGATTTTGTGCCGCTTTTGAAACAGGCCGACCGCGCGGAAATAGCGAACGCCCTGCTGACGGAGACCATCAGCCGATATGAGGAAGTGATTCGAGATTATCCCCATACGTCGGATCATCGCCGCGATCTGGCCCTCTTGCTCGCCCGCTGCAATCGCCGATTAGACGAGGCCCTGACGCTCGCGCAGGCCGCCGTCAAGCTTGAGGAAACGACCGCTCTCAATCACGACGCCTTGGCCGAGATTTATTTCCTCCGCGGTGAATTTCCGCAAGCGATCCAAGCCGGCGAACGAGCGCTGGCGATGGAGAAAGACAACCCCGAGTTCCGCACGCGGCTCGCGAAGTGGCGAAAAGGAAGCCCGCCGCGTTAGCAAGGAAGTGCCGCCCACGATTTAAGCCCTGGAAGAAAGCGCTCCCGCCCGATATTCTGAAAGGATGAACTACGGCGTCATTCATCATTGTGTCTTTGAGAAGGGTTTTGGCTTTATCAAGCCGGACCGCGGGCCTGACATCTTCTTTCCCGCGATTGCGGTGCAGGATGGCCGGTTTGATTTCATCCAGCCCGAACAGCCGGTGAAGTACGAATTGGAAGCGGTCTCGCGCGAAGAGCGCGAAGCGCAGCAAGAACGGGGCGATGTGAAGAAGGGCCCGCGGGCCAAGCTCGTCGTGCTGATCGATCGAATTCCAGGCGGAATTCTCGAAGATCCTCCTCAGACCATGCGGGCCAAGCACCATCCCAAATCGCGGGCTCGCAAAGCGACCTGGAAGCGGAAGATCGATCTCACCCAGCCAATGACCAAGCCGCTCGCGGAGATTCGGCCGATTGAACCAGTGGAATCTGAGGCGCTGGAAACTGAATCCGCAGATGAGGTGCGGGAAGCGGGGGAAGAATAACGGGTTTCATGAGTACCACAATCGCTGATTCTAATGTTGCCGCGGAACCAGCCGCCGTTCGCGTGTGGGTTGACCAAGGCCTGGTTTATGTGGAGTTGACCGATGGACGGATCGTCGGATTCCCGCCCAGTCGATTCCAGCGGCTGAGGCAGGCAACGGCAGACCAACTGAAGAACGTCACGCTGGAATTGAACGGTTATGCACTCCGCTGGGAAGAACTGGATGAGGACATCACCGTACCGGGCATTGTTGCCGGGCGGTTTCAACTCCCGCTCGAACGTCCCGCCTGACTTTGACAATTAGCAAAATGAGTAAGGCACATACTCTCACGCTGATTGTGATCTTGAGGAATTATCTCCCATGCATTTATCTCCCCGCTCCACGTTTCGAGTGTCATTGGCCGGAGCGTGCTTGTGTACATTCGTTGGATTTGCATCCGCACAGGAAACGAAACCAACTGACAAACCCGCGGACAAATTCTCCGTCGAACAGCTGGCCAAGAATTCCCGCCAATCCATCGTCGTCATCTCGATCTCCGGCCGTGATGGCGGACAACAGGGTCTTGGCACCGGCTTTGTAGTGGATGCCGATGGCCTGATCGCGACCAACCTGCATGTCATCGGCGAAGCCCGGCCGATCAAGATTCAAACGGCCGACGGCAAAAATCTGCAGGTGACGGCCATTCATGCGACGGACCGGGCGCGCGATCTCGCGATTCTGCGGGTCGCCGAAAAGAATCTGCCAGCCCTGCCTCTCGGCGATGCCGACAAGCTGGAGCAAGGCCAGGCCATTGTCGTGCTCGGCAACCCGCAAGGGCTCAAACATAGCGTGGTCGCGGGCATCGTCTCCGGCACGCGCGAGGTGGATGATCGCAAACTGATTCAATTGGCGGTGCCCGTCGAGCCAGGCAACAGCGGCGGCCCGGTGCTCGACATGCTGGGCCGCGTGCAAGGCGTGATGACGATGAAATCGGCCGTCACGGACAATCTGGGGTTCGCGGTGAGCGTCAATGATTTACGGCCGTTGCTCGACAAGCCGAATCCCGTGCCCATCGAGCGCTGGCTGACCATCGGCACGCTCGACGCCAAGGAATGGACCACGCTGTTCGGCAGCACGTGGCAGCAACGGGGCGGGAGGATTCTGGTCTCGGGTCTCGGGCAAGGCTTTGGTGGCCGGTCGCTGTGCCTCGCGCAATCGCCGCCGCCGGAACTGCCGTATGAAGTGGCCGTCAGCGTCTTGCTAGGTGACGAAGCGGGTGCTGCGGGACTCGTATTTCAGGCCGATGGCAGTGACAAGCACTACGGCTTCTATCCCAGCAATGGCAAAATGCGTCTCAGTCGCTTTGAAGGGGCCGATGTCTTTAGCTGGAAAGTGCTTCTGGAAAAGCAGGTCGAGCAATACAAGCCGGGCCATTGGAACCGCTTGAAGGTGCGGATTGAGAAGGACAAGTTCAGTTGCTTTGTGAATGACGAATTGGTGGTGGAATCGACCGACGATGTCTTCCAGTCGGGCAAAGTCGGCCTCGCAAAATTCCGGCAGACCACAGCCCAGTTCCGCCGGTTTGAAGTGGGCCGCGAAATGAGCGGCGGCAAGTCAGACGAGAAACTGGCAGCCGCCTTGACCACGACCATTGAAGCGCTGCCTGCTTTGAACGACATTCAGGCCGAGCAACTGGCCTCGCTAGAAAAGGGGGCCGAACTGAGCAGCGAGCTGCTGCGGCAGCGCGCGAAAGAATTGGATGAACGGGCAACCGAACTCCGCCGCCTCGCTGCCGACGTGCGGACTGCGGGCGTTTGTCAACAACTCATCAAAGTCGCCGGGCCTGAGGTGAAGCAAGTCGATCTGCTCCGCGGAGCATTGCTCATCGCCACGCTTGATGAAGAAGATATCGAAATCGAAGCCTACGTCCGGCAGCTCGACCGCCTGGCCAGCGAAATCCGCGGCACGTTGAAGAAGGACGCGACCGATGCCGACAAGCTCGCGGCGCTCAACAAGTTGCTGTTCGATGAACTGGGCTTTCATGGCAGCCGGAGCGACTACTACAACGCGGCCAACAGCTATCTCAACCGCGTGCTGGACGATCGCGAAGGACTGCCGATCACGCTCTCGCTGGTCTATCTCGAACTGGCCCGCCGGCTGGATGTAAACATCGTCGGCGTGGGTCTGCCCGGCCATTTCGTCGTGCGTCATGAACCGGCCAAGGGTGATGCGCAACTAATCGACGTGTTCGATGCAGGCAAACAGCTCAGCGAAAAAGATGCAGCCAAGCTCGTGCGCGATAACACGGGCGCACCTATCCAACCCGAACATTTACGGACCGTCACCGAGCGGCAGATTCTGCTGAGGATGTTGCAGAATCTGCTCGGCGTCGCCCAAGGCAAAAAGGATCGCGAAGCCATGCTCCGCTACCTGCAAGCCATTGTCACGCTTGATCCCACGCTCGCCCGCGAACGAGGCCTGCGCGCCATGCTCCGATTCGAGACCGGCCGCAAACAGGCCGCCATCGCCGATCTTGATTGGTTCCTGGAACACAAACCCGAGGGGATCGATCTCGATCAAATTCAAAAGATGCAGCAGTTCTTCCGCGAGAACAAGCCGGAACGGATTGTGCCGTAGCTCATGGCTTCAGGAAATTATCTTCTTATGTCCTCGCATCCCACCGCCCTCAGTCTTCCCACTCCCGATCGCCTGCTCATCGAGTGGAGCGATGGCAAGAAGCGCGTCTGCAGCGTGAAAGAACTGCGATTAGCTTGCCCCTGTGCGACTTGCCGCGAGAAGCAGAGCCAGCCGGCGAAGCCCGCGGACTTGCGGTCGCTGCCGATACTTTCCGCCGCGCAGTTGCAGCCGCTGCGGATCGCGAAGATGCAGCCGCTGGGGAACTATGCGTATAACGTGGCCTTCAGCGATGGCCACGATACGGGCATTTTCACGTTCGAGCTGCTGCGCGAGTTGGGGCAAGAGGTTTGACGACGAGCCACCCCGCCGCCAACTGGCGAAAAACAACCCAGGTTATTCGCCACCACCCCCCAGCCAAGCCCGGCGGCGGCGCTGGCCCGTGGCGAAATACCGCCCGAGTTTCTCGCCACCCCTCCCTGGTTAGGTGGCGTGGTGTTGAAACGTAGCCTATGAGCTCAACGTGTGCCCCAAGATGTCAATCGACGCATAACGATCGGTCTAAAGCCCCTAACGTATGCTCAACCTATAATATCTCCGAAAGTGCCGATCTGTTGGCAAAATCGAAACGGATCAAGTCTATCCCCCTACTTGGCCGTTCCCTCAAACTCGCTGGTTTTCCTCTCGGACCAATATATTTTCGTGTTGGGCAACTCTCGTCGAAGTGTCTCATAGCCCTGATTAGAAATCGAGGTTCCATTTACATGTAGCACGCGTAGCGACTTGATTGCTGACAAGTCCTTAACAGCCGCATCCGTCACGCCCTTTTGGCCGGCCAAATCAACCCACTGCAAGCGCGAGAACGTGCGCAACATAACTACCTGCTTAGCGGTAATATTCCGAGCGGACTCATATTGAACACCACCAATCGAATAAAACATATCACGATCTAAGACGGGCTCACATTGTTGGACAAACTCATAAAACCACGGCGCCGGACGCCGATGGTTCTCATGATCGTTGACGTAACTCTCGCACAGGTAATGCGGCATCGCATCGATCTGATCAAGGTTGCTCACGGTAGCATCCTGGCGGCAATAGGCACGCCACCACCATGTGGTAATGGCGAACACGACGCACAATGTTGAGACGCACCAGAGAAGCGTTCTGATGGTAAATCTGAATCGGGTCATGGGGGAAATCACGGAATAATGTAATTCGGCGGGGTGGCCGTGGTTCATTAAATGGATAGGTGGCTGTGTTTTCGCGATAGCGATAACACGGCTGAACTGCATGAGACCGTTCCCTTTGCGCCACTTGTATTCCGCACCCCACTCCGATGTTGTGATTCAAAAGAACCGCCGAGACGTGCCAGTTCCGATTCCAGAAGAGTGCCAAGCCGGCTTGTTGGATCATCTCACACTGTAGCTCGAAATGGAGCGCGAGTTCGCACTACAGGCCGTGTTATCGCTATCGCGAAAACACAGCCACCCCGCGGCCTGCTGCGTGAACTGGGCGATCGTCCCGGCTGACGGTCAACATACTAGCGCCGATTGACTACAATCTGGCCATGAAAACTTCCGGCATCCAGGCCATGCTTGAACTGCTGCATGGCAGCGGCGTGAGGCACATTTTCGGCAACCCCGGCACGACGGAGCTGCCGCTCAATGAAGCGCTCGTCACCGACCGCCGCTTTCAATACATCTTGGGCTTGCAGGAAGTCCCCGTGATGGCGATGGCCGATGGCTACGCGATGGCGTCGGGCCAGCTTGCGGTCGTCAACCTGCACATCAGTTGCGGCCTCGGTCACGCGATGGGCATTTTGTACAACGCCTTTCGCGAGGGAACGCCGCTGCTCGTCACCGCCGGGCAACAAGACCGCCGGCTGAAGTTTGAAGAACCGATCCTGGCCGGCGATATGGTCAGCGTCACGCGGCCGTGGACGAAGTGGTCGGCAGAAGTCCAGCGCGTACATGACCTGCCGAATGCCATCCGCCGCGCGGTGCAAACGGCGCTCACGCCGCCGACGGGGCCGGTGTTTCTGTCGCTGCCCATCGATGTGCAGATGGAATTGGCGGAAGGACTCGACCTGACGCCGCCGCGATTGCCTAACACGCGGGTCAGGCCGCCGATGGAATCGCTGCAGCGGGCAATTGAAGTTTTGTTGTCGGCGAAGAACCCAGCGATCCTCGCGGGGAGTCGCGTGGTCGAGCGGGATGCAGTGGAGGAACTGGTCAAGGTTGCCGAACTGCTCGGCGCTCCGGTGATCGCGGAACCGGGCACCACGCATGGCCGGTTGCCGTTTCCCTG